>JAISKE010000044.1 GCA_031261045.1 Mycoplasmataceae bacterium
ACATTGGCTTTAATGCATTTTGCCAACAAGGTGTTAACGCATCGTCCATTCACCGTGCGTTAGACCTGCCAATTACCTTACTAAACATTAATTTATATGATTGTCAAAATTTATTAGAAATCGACGATGATACTGGTATGATCACTGGTTACTGATTTGCGTTCTCAGTAATTAATTCATTCATTTCTCCGTATTGAGATACTTCATTAACTTATTGACCTAATGATGTTGGTGAAGCCACTGTATGATTATGTGATCTTGATTTACGCACCTTCCCCAACTTACTTATTCTTGGTAGTTGAGGTGTTGGTCGTTGAAATATGAACAATAATTTCTTAAACGTCCCCGAGCCTACAGATGGTAAAACTTTGGATGAAGTCAAGGGTGGCGACACGGTTGCTTTGCCTAGCAAGATTCAAACTATTACCTGAGCAACTTTTAGTGGGTCATATATTGATAATCTTTATTGGGATACCGTTCTAGGTCCTGACGATATGAGTTGACGTCCACACGTACAATACTATGTCCCAGATGATGTTACTGATTTATTCTTATATTTCACTTGTACGGATATTACTAATATGTATATTAATAGTTTATCTACTCACACCGATGATTGATCTAATGCTATTAATAATTGCCCGATGACATTTATAAACCATTTTTTTGAAGTAATGGGCGTTGCTTTCATGCTAGATGTGTTTGGCCCAAGCCCTTCTCTTTTAGACAAAGTTTATAACATGTTCCTCTTTGATTTTACAGTAACAAGTGTCTAACTTATAATCAAATTTATTGTAATCATTGATTAGATAACTTAATGTCTTTCAATAGTCCATTAGTCCCATGACCGGGATAAATATGATTGTCGTCTTTATAAGTCAATAATATTTGCTTTAAAGATTGCATTAATTGTTCACTATTACCTAAAGGTAGATCGGTACGGCCAACTGAATCAAAAAATAAAGTATCACCGGTGAAAACATCATTGCTATATTTTAAACAGACTCCACCAGGGGTATGACCTGGTGTTAATAAAATATCAAATTTGAAATCTTGAACTTTCAGTTGATCTCCTTTGAAATATTCAATCAAATTTAGATCGATGTTCGCTTGTTTACCTAGTTCTTTAGCAAAATGATATTTAGTTACAATTGGTTGTTCGTTTTGATGCACATATACTTTAACGTGGTGTTCTCTTGCTAGACTAAATGTGTTACCGATATGATCATAATGAGCATGTGTTAAAATAATCCCTGCTAATTTACAATCACTTTGCTTCAAATATTCTTCAATTTTGCTATCATTAAATGAGGGGTCGATGATTATAGCTTCACCATTCTTAGTTAGCACATAGGTGTTAGTTCAAAATTGTCGATCAATAAAAATCTTTAAGTTTGTATTCATAACAAAGATTATAATAGTTTTAATAAATTAAAATTGGAGGTGGTTTTTCATGGACATATATATAAATAGCAATCGTTCAGACGAATATTACTCGGCTCAAAAGAATCCGTGAAATATCCACTTTTCATTTATTAAATAACTGTAACTCTATTTATAAATTTGTTTGATGAAATGATTATGGCAAACATCAACAACAAAAAGAAACTGCCATCTATTTCTAACGAACTAAACAAAAAACTTTTAGATTATTCTTCCAAAACTAACACTGAAGTGTTAACAGAACTTCAAACATCTATTAACGGATTGAGTGAAGAACAATATAAAATTAACTTTGAAAAATTCGGGCCAAATAATTTAGGTTCAAAAAAACAGCATCGTTGATACAATTCATTATTTGATGCGGTAGTCAATCCTTTTTCCATCATCTTAATTATCATTGCAATATTGGACATTGCTATTCCTTCTATGAGGGATTGGGCTTCTTTTGGTATTATTATTGGAATTTTATTTGTTACTTGTTTTATTAAGATGTTCCAAGAGATTCGCTCTAACAAAGCTAGTGAACGATTGAATGATATGATTGAAACCACTACCGCGGTGCAACGGGATGGTGTGTTAAATGAAAAACCCATTGATGAAATTGTACCCGGTGATATTATTAAATTAGCCGCTGGCGACATGGTACCTGCAGATTTAATGATTCTAAATGCTAAGGACTTGTTCATTACCCAATCTGCTTTAACTGGTGAATCTGAACCGGTAGAAAAAATAGCAAATAATAATAAGATTGAATATAAAAGCGCTCTAGATGCTCATAACTTATGCTTTATGGGTACGTCTGTATCGTCTGGTAGTGCCATTGGTGTTGTTCTAAATACTGGAGGTAATACTTTCTTTGGCAGAATTGCTCGTAGCATTTCTAAAAAAAGACCAAAAACTAATTTCGACAAAGGTATTCGTACTGTTAGTTTATTATTATTAATTACCACTTTAATCATGGTATTGGTTGTATTTATCTTACAAGGGGTTCGAGGGGAGGGACCTGATCGTTGAGCAAAAGGCGTTACTTTTGCATTAGCGTTAGCGGTTGGTTTAACTCCTGAGTTGCTACCAATGATTGTTACGGTGAATTTAGCGAAAGAAGCATTTAGATTGTCCAAGCAAAAGACCATTGTCAAGAATATCAACTCCATACAAAGCTTTGGTGCAATGGATGTTCTATGCACAGATAAAACTGGAACTTTAACTGAGGATCGGATTATTTTGGAAAAACATATTAATGTCGATGGTAAGGAAGATAATCGGGTTTTAATTTATGGTTTCTTAAATAGTCAATTCCAAACTGGGTTAAAAAATTTATTAGATCGTGCAATTATTCAAAAGGCGTTAGATACTCACATGGACGATTCGGCCAGTCAATTCACCAAGATTGATGAAATCCCATTTGATTTCCAAAGACGAAGAATGTCTGTCGTTTTAAAAGACACTACAGGTAAAACACAACTAATCACCAAAGGTGCACTGGAGGAAATTCTAGAGATCTCCGACTACGCTGAATATCAAGGCAAGACAGTAAAAATAACTCTTCAATTAAAAGAGCACATCTTTAAATTATGTGCTAGTTTAAACGAACAAGGTATGCGAGTCATCGCCATATCTACTAACACCTTACCATTACCAACTGATCGTCCATTTGAGGTAAAAGATGAAGACCAAATGAAACTAATTGGATTCGTAGCTTTACTTGATCCGCCTAAGCTATCTTCTAAGCAAGCGATTTTAGATTTACAAAAGAAAGGTGTGTCTATTAAAGTACTTACTGGTGATAATGATGTGGTTGCTAAATACATTTGTTCTCAAGTAGGTTTACGAGGGCGTAAATTGTTATTAGGTGCTGAAATTGAAGCGATGTCTCAAGAAGCACTAGAACAGAAAGTAATGAATGTCACCATCTTCGCTAAACTAACTCCTGAACAAAAATCACGTGTGGTATTAGCGATTAAAGCAAATAAACACGTAGTTGGGTTTATGGGTGATGGAATTAACGATGCAGCAGCTATGCGCGTTGCAGATATGGGTATTTCCGTAGATACCGCGGTCGATATTGCTAAGGAATCAGCAGATATCATTCTATTAGAGAAAGATTTAACCATTTTAGGTCAAGGTTGTGTTGAAGGTCGTAAGACTTATGCAAACATCATTAAATATATTAAGATGACCGTCTCTAGTAACTTCGGCAACATGTTAAGTATGTTAGTAGCTAGTATTTGGTTAGCGTCTTGTGGTATTCTACCAATGCGACCAGAACAAATCTTAATCTTAAACTTAATCTATGACTTTGCACAATTAGCTTTGCCATGAGATCATGTGGATGCTGATTTTTATAACAAACCACGAAACTGGAATGCCCGGAGTATTGTGAAGTTCATGCTGTTCATGGGGCCAATCAGTTCCATCTTTGACATTACAACCTTCTTAGTAATGTTCTATGGAATGAAATGAAATACAAGTGCTTTTGCTGGTCAATTCCAGACTAGTTGATTCTTAGAAAGTTTATTAACGCAAACTGCTGTCATCATTGTCTTACGTAGTAATAAATTCCCATTCCATAATACTTACCCTTCGCTACCGGTTGTTTTATCATTAGCATTAACTCTCGTCATTGGATTCGTGTTAGTGTTAACACCAGGTTTCAATCCAATCTTCTATTCATTAGCTAACCGTGCAGATGCGATGATTTTAGTTTACATCTTAGCAATTTCCGTCGGTTATACCGCTTCCGCACAGCTTGCTAAAAAAGCATATATTAAGTTGTTCTATAGTTGATTGTAATAATATTCTCCTTAATAAATGTAAATAAAGAAGTTTTTTGGAGATTTCGATGCTATTAGTATGTGTAGGGACTATAAGGTTCTTGCAGAAAATGGAAGTTATTATGAAAACATATACCGTCAGTGTAACTATAGACACTAAGCAAAAAATTATTGAGAAAGTAAATGCCGATTCCAAGATTAATGCTACACAAATAGTTTTGGCGCTAATCAAAGATAAAGATTGAAAAGTTACTGGTGATTTAACAATTCATACTACGTAATTATTTGATTATTTTAAACGGGCCGTATAATTCTTCTAATTCTTTGTGGGTTTTAGGGTCAACGTGTTCTTAGCGAAGAGTCTTCTTAATAAAATAATCTTGTCATTCATCTAATGTTTTTGGTTTCTTGCTCATAAGTGTATTATAGCGATAATATATTTTTAATTTGTTCACAGATATGATTTGCATTATCACCAAAAATTAAAATGATTTGATCAGCGTTCTTCATAAAACCTTTAACATCGAATTTCTTAAAGTTATCTGCAGTGAATGTTTCGCTAGATCTAACATTTACTTTAAGTGTAGACATGGTTGCACTTACGCCGGTGATATTTTCTTTATTACCTAAAGCTTGAATTAAATCACTAATTTCAAATTTAACATGTTTACTAGTAATTAGTTTATCATTGATTTGATCAGCCGTTTTCTTAGCTTTATGCTTCGCATAAGCATAAGGGATACCAAAACTAATGATGTTTACAAATATTCATGCACCTTTTTTCATATTAACCTTTAATGAAAGTATTTTTTAGCTTTTCAATATAACTAGTGGTTTCACGATTAAAACATAATGCAAATTTGGCTTTAGTACATGTTATTTTAATTTTGTCAGTTGGTTTAATCCCCAACACTCGCATACCATCAATGATTAAGTCGCAGCGCTGTGCCGATTGAAAGTTGTCTAATAAAACACTGTTAGATGAACTCATAATCAAAGGAGCATTGAATGAATGATGTTTAGAATGATTGGTTGGTGCTAGTTCTATTAATTCAAATGCTTCCACCGACGGTAAGAAGATTGGACCACCATTAGATTTGGCTTGACCGGTTGCACCAGTGTGTGTTGCTACCAAGATGCCTGTTCCCATAAAATTTTCATATAAATGATTATCTACATTAACGCTCATTTTAATGGTATTTAATGATTGAATAACTAATTCATTCATGGCGTTATATTTCTTTTTGTTGTTAATGGAAATGTTTAAAATTTGGGGGTGAATATAGTTTTTTTCATTACTCACAATACTGATGAAGTTATTTAATTTATTGCTTAGAAATTTAGAATAAAAACCAACTGTGCCACTATTAATACAAACAATTTTTGTGTGCTTGTCATAATAGTTTCTTAAAAATCTAACGAATGTGCCATCACCGCCAACTACAAATAAAAAATCATGACTCTTTTCATTAAGTTTTCATTTTGCTTTTATTAATGTTTTTTGAATATTGTGTGCTACTTTAACAGAGTTAGTGTGTAAATTAGAGACAACCCAAAAAGATTTGGTGTTAGACATTTGGTTCCTTGGAACATGGTGCATTACATTGATCTTTTAACGGGCAATTCATTTCCTTAATGGTAACTCTTTTTGTATCTTTTCTCAAAAATATTTCGATATCGTGATTGTTATACCCGATTAGTAAACGATATGGTTTATCATTGACATATTGAATAATAATTGGACGAGACAATATTTCTGGGTAAGTAATAATTAATTTAATAATCTCGTTTGTTA
>JAISKE010000013.1 GCA_031261045.1 Mycoplasmataceae bacterium
CTCAGTTGGTTAGAGCACGCCCCTGATAAGGGCGAGGTCGATGGTTCGAATCCATTTGCTTCCACCAGATGTAAAAAGTCCGCACACCGCGGACTTTTTTTATAAAAGTATGGTTCTAATTAGATTAACATATTATCTGGATCTGTAGGAAAAGTAGATAATGGTCAAAAGTTATGAGAATAGATAATGAACCCTCCGGTGTTCGTATTTTCAAACATGAACATTTGAATTAAAATACCATCGCTAATATAAAATTGTTGAGCACCCTGTAATTTCATATCTAACATTTGATATCCGTTTGGAACACCGTCAACAGTTCCTTGAGTAACGACGTTATATAAATTATTATCTTTCCATGCGTGAGAGGTAAAATCTACTTGGAAGGTTTCATCCTCCTGTCCATCATTATGAATAATCTCCGTTGCAATAATGTGCATTGTTTGTTGATGTTCATTAAATGATAAATCAACGTTTTGTAATGTAATAACAGGTATTATTCCATCAATTTCAGTTTGAACATTATTGCATAGTAATTTGTAGAATTCCTTGCTATCTAAATGTTTTGATATATCGGTTAACATCAATGAATCACTAACATTATTTGTGTAAGGCTTTTTAGTATAATCAGTTTTAGGATCACCAGCACTTGCTGATCGACCTTTACAAGATGTGGCGACAATTGATACAGCACTACCTATTGTTAATCCAATAACGATAATGGGTAAAATTAGTTTAATTTGTCTTTTCATATTTCCCTCGTATAGCACTATTACATAACGCTATAATTTTAATTCTTTTTAATTAAAATTATGTATGCATGCATGCACACTAATCTTATGCGCGCGTAACAGTTTGTATGTTCAGTTTATTGAATGGGAATAATTGGTGAAGTTACAGCAGTTGTGTCTAATTCCGGATGTTGCTCTACATATTTCATTAATCCTTCAGCATGTCGTTTAGATTTACGGTTGACTACAATACGAATAATGGAAACTACCAAACCAACGGTAGACATCACGTTGGACAATAATCATTTACCAGTTGTATCACCAGGTTTCAAATCAACATTATGCATCGCATTAATTTGTAATAGAAACGTAAGAATTAATATGGTGGCACCAATTGTATATAAAGCAATTGGAATTAGTACTCAATAACGAAGTCTAACGGGGTTAGATCTTTGTTTACCGTTCTTACGAAGGATAATAATTTTTGGTTCGATTTGTCTTAATGTTTGGCTATGACGTTCTCGCCTTAGGACTAGTGCCATTAAGAACACATGAGCAATGTCTAATAAAAACATTAAAACGGTGGCTGCGATAAATACACCTTTAGGAAAGTGGCTAGAAATTTGTGGTACTGAACCAAGGATATATCAAACTATCATGGGGTACATTAAAAAACTATTGTATTTGTAGAAAGTATAAATGTCAGTTGTTACTTTCTTAATACTAGGGTCTTTATCAAAGAATGATAGTCTCATGATTATTTATGTTTTTGATTTTGATAAACTAAATTATAAGCAATATCACAAATTGCTTTAGTTAAAGTTATTGCTATGGTCTTGACGTTCGCGTCTCAATCAATATGGTTGTCATGCTTGGCATAAATGGAATCAGTTAGCATTTTAATAATTACAAATTTGACATCATTCTTATTACATACTTGGGCTACGGCGCAAGCCTCCATATCGACCGCTAGTACATCTTTAGAAATTTCAAACTTAGCAAAGTTACCTTTAGTAATGAATACTTCGCCAGTGACACATTTGCCGTGGTAGATGTTAAACTTATAAGGCTTCATAATCGCAACTATTTTTTCTAATAACTTGGTATTAGCTTCAAAAGTTTCTGGTTCATGCGGCACTTGATTAGGTTTATATTTGAAAGCTGTAACATCTACATCGTAGTAACTTACCTCTTTAGGGATGATAATATCCATTACATCAATTTTCTTATTCACACCACCACAACTACCAACATTAATTACGGTATCAACTTTAAAGAAGTCAATCAAAGTTTGAGTGGCAGCGGCTGCATTAACCTTGCCTACGCCGCTGTAAACTAGGGCGCAACATTCATTTAAGACATCAAAGACCACAACATCAAATCCGTTCACATTTGACCGTTTAACGACCTTTATGGACTTCTCGACATTTATAGTTTCGCTCTTGTGAGCAACGATGAAACCGATCATGGGACAAGTATTATAAATAATGTTTTAAAGTTTCTCGATATAACTTCGTGAATGCTTGTTTTAGATTACGCTTAGCCAATTTAATGTAACCAATACGATCTTTAACATCGGCAATAGTTCGTGCAGGCTCTAATTTGTCAGCGCAATATAAAATCATGTCTAAAGTGGTAGGATGCTTACTTGGAATCACGTGGTTAGCAATGGCATCTAATATTAATTTGACATTAATATTAAGATACTTGCGTGCGTAAATTGCACTAGCTAAGCCGTGCAAGGTGTGAACGGTTGGAAATCATTTGTGATCATACTTGCCAACTAACTTCAAAACTTGTTTATCTCCCAACTCTTTGCCAATATCATGACACATAGCGGCAATATGAGCTGGCAAGACTAATTCTTTATTAATACATGTCGCCAATTCCATCGCTAATTTATTTACTCTCAATGTATGAGCATAACGTTTAGCCGACATTAATGGTTTAATTTGTTCTTCTAAATATAAATCATGTGTCGCAATGTAGTTCGCCACGGCTGGTGTTAGATATTTTACATTTGGTTTACTACGTAACTCCGTACTAGAAGTTAAAACCAATTTCATATCAATAAACTTCGCTGAAACATCTTTTTGGATGCGCGAGTCTATATTTTTTCGTTTAACAACGACTAACTTACACAACTTTAAAATTTCTTTTCAATCTTTCCAACCTTTAAAATCATCGTAGCGATCTGTGCCAACAATTAAATACAATTGATCATGCCTATATTGCTTCTTTAAATGTTTAATCGTGTCAATAGTGTAAGACACTTTAGATTTAGGTTGTTCTAATTCGTATGTAGAGATTTGGACATCATGGTTATTTTTAAACATGATGCGTAGCATGTGATAACGATCTTGCTCACTAGCGATTAATTTATGACTCTTTAATGGAGCAACCCGACTAGGGATAATAATGAACTTGTCTGGATTAATAGTTTGCTTAATTTGTTTATAAAGACTATAGTGCCCGATATGCACTGGATCAAACGAACCACCAAAGATTGCAATCTTCTTCATAATTAAATGATAACCTTTTCTAATAAGTTTAAATCAACATTCTTAAAAGTGTTCACACTCAATTTAGTAGTACCTTTAATTAAAATTAGACCTAATCCATTAATGCACAAGTTGTATCTACTGCCAGAATCTAGTTCAAATGATTTAGTAACACGTTCAGATTTAATTACTTCAATTTTCTGGTTCAGTGAGTTCTTTAAGTTTCTTTCCAGATTGACAGTTTTGGTTCTTAGAATTGGCAACTTATTAGAGATATAAAAAATAACGGATGCTAATTTATCTGTTTCAATACTTAGATTAATTAGGTTATCAATGATAAATGATTGATCTTCGGTAATTTGGAATGACACTGGTTTGATTTTCTTGTTCACTTGTAGTTTATTAATATCTTTTAAGTTTTTAATGTCTTGTAAAATACTATGACCACTATTGTAACCCGGAGTATCGATGATAGCATGTTTATGTAGTTTAATTTGTCGTACATTAATTGTGGTATTTAAATAATGACTAATCGTTAGTGGTTTAACTTTAGAATCGGCATAGCATATTAGTTTATTAATAATCGAAGATTTACCTGAATTAGTTTTACCTAAAAAATAAATCTTCTCGCTTCAATCCAATTGCTCAATCGCTTCAGATATTTTACGAATTCCAAAATTATTTAAAGTAGATACTAATACGATTTGTGGATCTTCTACGCCTTTAGATTTAAGCAAGTCTAATAAGTTATTGTAAATATGATTACGGTTTCGATCATCAATTATTAAATCTACTTTATTAAACAGATAGACTATCTTACTGTGGTTTTTAAAATGATTGATTACATCAAAGTCAATATTTAAAATGTCATTAACGCAGAAAACTCAATCGCGTTCGCTTACTTTAATCCCTTTTAAGATTTCGTCAGTTGTCTTTAAAGCTTCTTGTTCTAAAGTATTAACGCCATAATTTCTTAATTTAAAACAGCGCTGGCAATAATCCATAGATAAGTCTGGAGTGTAAGCCA
>JAISKE010000072.1 GCA_031261045.1 Mycoplasmataceae bacterium
AAATCTCTTTTTGAAATAAATCACCAATATTTTCCTCTTGTAAATCCACAAGGGTATCATTAAAATAATCTACAGGGTGAATTACATTAGCGTTAAACATTTCCGATATCCTTGCGATATTTCATGCCTTGGAATTCCACGTCTTGAACATCTTTATAAACGTTCGTGATTGCTGCCTTAATGTCCTTACCAAATGCTACAACTGATAATATTCGTCCGCCAGAAGTAATAATTTCATTATTACGTTTTTTAGAACCACTAAAGAAAATTAAAGGTTTATGTGTAATGGTAATGGGGAATCCATAATTATATTTACCCGGATAGCCATTAGACACTAGGACTACATTAATACAAACATCTGGTTTTCATTTAAGTTGAAAAGTGTCTAATTTATTGTCAATTGTAGCTTGGATCATTTTAACTAAATCAAAATCCATTAGCGGAATAATTGATTGACATTCTGGGTCACCCATTCGTACATTGTACTCCAAACATTTACAACCGCTTTTTGTAATCATAACCCCAAAGAACACAAAACCATGGAAATCCATATGCTCTTCAATAATACCGTTCATGGTTGGCTTCATAATATTTTTTATAAAATCATCCATCACTTGTTTATTAACATGTTGATTTGGGCAAACGGCTCCCATACCGCCGGTATTGGGGCCCTGATTATTTTCAAAAATTGTTTTGTGGTCTTGAGATGAGATTAGTGGCAGAATGGTTTTACCATCAGTGACGCAAATAATGGAAGCTTCCACACCAGTTAGATATTCTTCAATTACGATTGATGGGTCACGGTTTTTAAATATGTTATCGGTTACAAATAATTGAATACATTCTTTTGCCTGCTCTAAGTTTTTGCAAATTTCTACACCTTTACCAGCTGCTAGCCCATCCGCTTTGATTACGATGGGGTATTTATTATTTTTTTGTACATAGGCAATTGCTTCACTAGCTTTATCAAAAGTTTCGTAAGTTGCTGTAGCAACGCGATACCTTTTCATGAAATCTTTAGCGAATATTTTACTGCCCTCTAAAATTGCGCCATTAGCACTTGGACCAAAAATAGATAAATTATGTTTTTTAAATAGATCAACGATTCCTTCAACCAAAGGTTGCTCCGGACCAACAACAGTTAAATCAATTTTATTTTTTAAAGCAAATTGTAATAAGTCTTGATGATTAGATAAAGTAATATTTTCACATTTTTCTAATAATTCAGTACCGGCATTACCTAATGAAACATAAATTTTTTCAACCACAGGACTTTGAACCAGTTTTCAAGCAATAGCATGTTCACGCCCCCCATTACCAATTAACAAGATTTTCATAGATTAATTGTATAAAAAATATAACGGACATTGAATATTAATATTCATTCGTATAATTAATGTATGAAATATGAATATAGTCCTCAGGGTACATGCTCTCATACATTTTTAATTGAAATAGATCATGATGTTGTCAAAAGTTTTAAAAGTGTTGGTGGTTGTCACGGTAATCTCCAAGGTATCGGTAAATTAGTGATCGGCATGAAAATAGATGACGTAATTGCTAAACTTCAAGGTGTAATTTGTAAAACTAAGAATACTTCATGTCCTGATCAATTGGCGCAAGCTTTAATTCTAATTAAACAAGGCAAACTACCACCACAAAAATAAAAAAATCAAGGCGTTTAACCTTGATTTTACATTTGGTGCACCTGAAGGGACTTGAACCCCCACTCCGTAAAGAACTAGATCCTAAGTCTAGCGCGTCTGCCAGTTCCGCCACAGGTGCATCTTGGTGCACCATGAGGGATTCGAACCCACGACCCAATGATTAAGAGTCATTTGCTCTGCCGACTGAGCTAATGGTGCAAGACGAAGATATTATATAGAATTAGTTATTAAATGAGTTTAAGAATCAAACGATGTATAATTATGAAAGAGGCTTATATGGAAAAACGTGTACATACATTATCAGAGGATACTCCCCTACGAAAGAAAAGAATCATCATTGGTTGTAGCATTGCTGGAACTGCTTTAATCATGGCCGGTACTGGGATTGGGATTGGCTATGCCATTTGACATAAGAAGAAAGTGGGTGGGCAAGATATCATTTCTTTCAATGCTGACTATAAACCATTAATGTATTGGAGGGATACTCAAACCATTACGGCTACTTCATCACTGAATAAAAAAGTTACTTTATCATCTACCTTCGGCGGTTTTAATTCTAATACTGGTGAACTTAAATTCGAGAATCAAAATGATGTAAATACCACAATTACCATCAATGCCGATGATGGTGTTGCTGAACAAACAATTAATGTTTATCTTTCACCCGACTCCCCCATTTACGTTATAGGCAAAGCGGATGGTACTGATTGAGCGGGATATGCTGATGGTTCATTTAATGAAATTTGAAATTATAGCATTTCTGGATCAACAATAACATACGAGGATTTTTACGGCGGCAAACCAGGTGCTACACCATATACAACAAGTACCGGCGGAGAATGAAAAATACCTGATCATGTTCGACTTAATGGTTTCATATATAGCGTTCGTATTGGATATAAAGCTTTTATTAACTGTTATATTAATGAGGATGTTGTTCTTCCAAGGAGTAATTATGTTTCGATCGGAGATAGCGCTTTTACTAACATGTTTTCTCAAATATCAACCGTTAAAGTTCCTGAGTGCGACTACATTTCAATCGGCGACTCCGCCTTTCAGTCTTGCCCCGAACTAACTGAGGTTATTTTAACAGGCACAACAACTGCGACTTATATTGGTTGATATGCATTTCAACACGCTCATAAATTTACGGGGTTTATAGGAGGCACATTAAATATAGGCGGTACTTCTAAAGAAGCTATTGGTGAACAAGCTTTCGGCCAATGTCCTCTAAAACTAAATAACTTATCTAATATTATCGCTAGCAACCCAGAAATTACAAGATATAGTAATGATAATGACGATTTTATTTATTTTGCCCCCACAGATTTTGTAATCTCAACCGAAAAGATGTATGGAGAAGGTAGTGGTTGTTTGCTTGCTGGTAACATTAGTTCAATATCTAATGAATGAACTTCTGTTAGCGAAGATGCTTTCGATGGTTGCGCTGGTTTAACCAGTGTTGATCTTTCCGCCGCTTCGGAACTTAATAATAACGCTTTCCAAGTGTGTTTAAGTTTGACATCGGTAATTTGTCCTGCAACTGGTTTTAGTGTGATAGGTGATTTTGCTTTTAATCATTGCCCTCTATTGTCTTCTCGAATCATTATCGCTAGTTCATGCAAGATTGGTCAATATGCTTTTGCCGTTGAAGGAAGCGAGCCATATCGAGAGGCGTCTGAATTGTACATTCAGTTTTTAGGACCGACGTCTGGGCTTATCGCTGATCCTATTGCTTTTAAAGATATACCATATAATGGGGATTTAGCTGCTAATGGTGTCGGAAACGACTGAGCAACATTTATATACAATCGTGGTGCTATCGGTCCAGAAAGTTCGCCCTTCAATTTTTCAGACACAGGCATTGGTAGTTGATATTGAACATTTAATGGGAGCGCCAGCCTCTAAAACCGTCGTCATCTAAACCAATATTTTCATTAATTAACAAAAATCATATACAATATTAGTGGTTAAAACGGTGGCAGGGTTTTACAACAAGAAATATTTACAAACGCTACATCTTAATAACCGAATGCCACATAATGGACAATTACCCAAGTGGCTGAAGGGTTCGGTCTTGAAAACCGAGAGGCGTCGCAAGACGCGCGGGGGTTCGAATCCCTCATTGTCCGCCATATCGCGG
>JAISKE010000062.1 GCA_031261045.1 Mycoplasmataceae bacterium
ATCTTTATATTTATCTGGGTTAGAAGCCGCTTCTTCCAATAGGGTATATTTCTTATGAAGAATATCATCCATCGTTAATAGGTTAACAACGGTCATACGGTTTAAAGTTAAAGTACCAGTCTTATCGCTACAAATAACGGTGGTGTTGCCTAAAGTTTCCACAACGGGCAATTTACGAACAATAGCATTTTTTTTAGCCATTCGTTGGACACCCAATGACATAACGATGGTGGCGGTGGCCGGTAAGCCTTCAGGGATAACCGCAACGGCTAAGGTAATAGCCAACATTAATGGTTCAATTCAATTGTAGTGGTGCCAACCCTTAGGGGTTAGGTGCAATGTACCAAAACCAATTGCTAACACTAGAACAGCAGCTACTGCTCCCACAATACTTAAGATCTTACCAACTTTATTTAACTTTTGTTTAATTGGTGTTTCTTGTTCTTCTTGCTCATTTAGCATCTTGGCAATTTTGCCAACTTCAGTTTTCATGCCGATGCCAACCGCAACACCAACTCCATTACCATAAGTGACAACGGAAGAACTGTAACACATATTTTTGCGATCACCAAGTGGTAAGGTTTTATCAAAAATAAGCTTAGCATCTTTTTCTACAGGGACAGATTCACCAGTTAAGGAAGCTTCTTGAATCTTTAGATTACTAGATTCAATTAATCTTAAATCTGCTGGCACAATCGAACCATCTTCAATATAAACAATATCACCAATGACTATTTCATCTGTTGGTACCACAATAGTTTCACCATTACGAACCACCCTAGCGGTAGGCGCCCCAATTTTCTTTAGGGCTTCTAGAGCGTTGGAGGCTTTAATTTCTTGTACCGATCCGATGACGCCGTTAATAATAACTATAGCAAATATTACTAAACCTTCAGCAAGTTCAACATATCAATCATCGCCTGGATCCATTATTTTCTTGACGATACCAAAAATGATGGCCATAAAAGCAGCAATAATCAATACGATGATCATAATGTCTTTAAATTGACTTAAGACAATCTTAAAAATACTTCTCTTCTTCTTTTGAGTTAATGTATTAGAACCAAATTCTTGACGTCGTTTAATTACTTCGTCATCAGACAAACCCTTGGGATTAGTTTCTAAAGAAGTTAGTGTGTCTTCAATCTTGGTGGAGTATCATTGTTTATCGTCTTGAAAATTCATAAGATAAATTTTAACTTAAATTTATTTAAAACACATTTCTTTTTATAATATCTAAACAATGACATTTAGTGCGCTGGGATGGGGTAATTATTTATTATTTGTTGTATTAGCAGTAGTTATTGTTTTGTCGTCTGTCACTATTTCATATATTGTAGACACTTTGGGTAAAAGAACTAAATTCTCAGGAGCATTGGTTGCTGGGACATTAGTAGCATTTGTTTCTTCACTCCCAGAATTCACAAGCTCATTAACCAGCGTTTTAGCCAACCAAGATTTTTCTGGAGCACTTGGCAACTTAATTGGTGGAAACATTTTCCGAACATTCATGTTGGGTGTCATTTGCATTATGTTTATTATTGCCATGAAAAAAGCTAGGACTAGTAAAATTCAGGTTTGTTTAATTATTATTCAATCATTGATAGTTGTGTTGAACATAGTCATGATGATTGAGTTTAAACAGTTTGGGAAATTTGGCATTTGAATTTGTGCAGGAATCGATGCACTATGTTTATTGCTTTATGGTTTTTTAATTTGATTTATGGTGCGTTTCGACAAGAATACACACCAAGATATAAAAGAGAAAAAAGAACTTAATTGATTAAGAAAGACATTGATGAGAATTAAGATTCGTTATGTAATGATAATTTTCGCTATGGCTTCTTTCTTAATTGTTGGTAGTGCAATCTGTATTTCATTTGCAACTGACTGGATTAAAGAAAGTGTTGGTGGTGTATTTAATTCTGCTTTTGGTAGTTCCATCTTATTAGGAATTGTAACTAGTATTCCAGAAATAGTCACCGTAATAACATTATTAAGACTTGGAGATGTTGATGCAGCCATTACTGATATTTTAGGTAGTAACATGTTTAGTTTAGTTATTATGGCATTCATTGACTTGATAACCTTAAGATACGTTAATAATTTATGAGATTCATGGCAATCTATCCACATTGAGTTTTGATTTATGATGGAATTAGTATTCTTGGGTGGGCTGCTATTAATAAATTATTTATTCAGACATAGGAAAATTGCAAATGCGGGTTATTATATTTCAACCACCGTTTGTTTAACATTATTGGTTTGTTGTTACGTCATTAGTGTCTTACAAGAGAGCGGTATTATCCCACTTATTCCGTTCCCAAACTTGCCTGAACCTAATGATAACATCAATGTGGCTTTCAATAGTATATTTTGTTACCAAATAAAATAAATTACCTATATGTACCACTTAAGTGTGGGTTAGGATTAGTATAAGTAATCACGCCAACTTTAATTTTTCCATTAGCACGACATTTAACTGGTGCGTGCAGTAAATTACCAAATATACAATGGATGATTGAATTATTATTTTATAATAAGCAAATAAATTATGAAACTGTTTAAACGCCAAATATCTAAATATTCTACATTGACCGTGAATACTTTAAGAGTGCTTAGTGCCGAAGCAATTACTAGAGCTAAGTCCGGTCATCCTGGAATTGCACTTGGTGCTGCCCCAATCATGTACGCCTTATTTCGTGATCATTTAAATGTCAACCCCAAAGACCCGTTCTTCTTTAACCGTGATCGCTTCATATTATCGGCTGGACACGGCAGCGCATTGTTATATGCTACTATGTTAATTTCTAAATATGATTCTATTAAAATAGATGATTTACAAAACTTTAGACAATTAAATTCTATATGCCCCGGCCACCCCGAACCACATTTATTACATGGTGTTGATGTTGGCACCGGCCCATTAGGTCAAGGCATTGCAATGGGTGTTGGTATGGCACTTGCTGAAGCTAAACTAGCAGCAAAGTTTAATAAATATGGTAAATTCATCGATCATTACACTTATGTTTTATTTGGTGACGGTTGTTTAGAAGAAGGTATTGCTGCAGAAGCAATTGCTTTAGCAGGCAATCAAAAATTAGGTAAGTTAATTATGCTTTACGACTCTAATAAAATACAACTAGATGGCCCGGTTAGTGCGTCTACAAGTTATGCAATTAAAAAATTATTCGAAGCTAATGGTTGAAATTACATTAAAGTTCGTAACGGCAATAACACCCAAATGATTTCTAACGCAATTGCAATCGCTAAAAAGCGAGCAGGTGATAAACCGACGGTAATTGAAATATCTACCATCATTGGGTTTGGCTCCAGATTCCAAAATAGCAATAAAATTCACGGTAGTCCTTTAAATGAAGAGCAAATTAAGGAGCTACGAGAAACTTTGAATTATAAGGTTGCTCCATTTACCATCCACCCAAGCGTATTTGATGATATGGAAGTTGCCTATAGACGCGGGATTGATAAACAAAAACTTTTTAATCAAGCATTACAACGTCTAGAATCTAAAAATCTAAATCTATATCAAGAATACATTAAATTAAGCAGTAATAAATTTAACTTTAATTTAGATTGATATAAAACCACTATGGTCAAACCAGAAATTGCCACAAGGTCTTTATTATCAGAATTATGACAACCAGTATTCAATAATAATGACACATTCATGGTTGGTGCGGCAGATTTAACTTCATCCACTTTAATTACTGATAATAAATCCATTCCCTTTACTTTAAAAACCAGAGATGGACAAAATGTTTATTACGGTGTCCGTGAATTTGCAATGGCAGCGATTAATAATGGTATTACTGTTCATGGTGGATGTAAAGCTATTACTTCCACCTTTTTAGCATTTAGCGATTATAACAAGGCAGCGATTAGATTAGCAGCGATTAGCCAAGTGCCATCAATTAATGTTTATAGCCATGATACTATCACCGTTGGTGAAGACGGACCAACACATCAACCAATTGAACAAATCTGGACTTTAAGATTGATCCCCAACCATTTTGTATTTAGACCAGCTAACACAAGCGAATGTATAGCAGCAATTCAATATGCAATGGAATCAACCGTAACTCCAACTACCATCATTACATCACGTGGTACATTCAAACAACATGAATCTTTATTAGAGGAAGCTAAAACTGGCGGATATGTTATTCAACCAACTAAAAATCACCATATAAATATTATCGCTACTGGCAGTGAAGTGGCAGTGGCCATCAATGTTGCGGAATTACTAAAAGCCAAAGGCATTAACGCTAGAATTATTTCAATGCCATGTATTGAGTTATTTAAGACTCAGGGTAAAAATTATCGTGATGAAATATTAGATAAAAAACCTACGGTTAGTATTGAATTTGGTTCAACGGTTCCGTGATACCAATATGTGGATTTAGCTATTGGAATTGATCAGTTTGGTAAATCTGCTAAACCAAAAGATGTTGTAGATTATTTTAATTTAACACCCGAGAAGATTGCCGAACAAATTATTAATTGATATCAGGAAAAGAAAGCGGGCGAATAATATGTGAAAATGAGGAATTATCTTAGCGGTGATATCAATTACTGTATTTGTGGTGACTTTAATCATTACTTACATATTAGTTAAAAAACACTTCAGAAAACAAATCGATAAATCATCACCCATTAATGCTGAATATATTATTTCGATGTATCAACAAGCACATAATGGTCAGTCACCATCCGATCAAAAAGTAAGACAAATATTGCAAATGATTAAAGCAAAAGCTGATCGTCTAGATAACCCAAATGGAGGTCAATAATGCCAAGTTTATCTGCTGGATGAATTGCCATGTTGATTTTAATTCCCATCGCGATGATTGTAATCGCGATCATTATTGGATTTGTCGTATCTCAAAAACGTTTAAAGAAACAAATTTCTGCAAAACCACCAATTAATCGGGCACAAATTATTATTCTTTATGAACAAACTATGGGACGTCACCCATCTGAACAACAAATTATGATGGTAATGAACGGCATTAGACAACAGGGCAACAAATAAAGTATTAAATCTATGCAAAAAGAATTTTTAAATGATTTATATGAAAAGAGCAACAACCACAAATTGGTTGTCGTAGAGTTTTCTCATACCTATCAATTTGTAAATGAGATCTATGATTTTTTAAAGGAAAAGAAGAAAGCAACATACATTGATTCCTATTTTTTCTTTACAAACAGATTATTTATTCCCACAAATTGAAAGGAACTTTGTAACAATAATGAATATTTAATTATTGACGGCATATTTTGAAGTAGGGAATTTATTACTTCTAGGATTGAAGCAATTATCAAAGAATATAACATTAATGTTATATGGGTGTGGCAGTATAAAATGCCTTTTCAAATTAATGTAGACTCTAAAATTAGCATTACTCCACCATTCTTTACCTACAATGATTTTTTAAAATTAAATCCTAAGAGTAGTTTAAAGATCTATTCTGAAGATGGCAGTCCCATGCTACGTTTTTTAAAGAAGATGTCAATCCGTGAGAAAGTTTGATATTTAGAGGAAGTAGGGAATGGTTTTTATTTTAAATCACTAACGAATGACGGGAATCTAATTAGAAATGTACCTACCTATACCTTTATTTTAAATTACATGTTAAATATGATTAAAGACAATTCTTATGTGTCATGATTAACCTTTAAAGCATACAACAAGCGTACTTACAATATAAAATGTTCGTTTAATGTATTCACTAGATGTTTATCGATTTTAACTTCATTAGGATTATTTAAACAATTTGATTCTCTAAATATCGGGTCACAAAAGCAATTGTATATTCCTAATGATTGAAATGTATTTTATGTATCATCAGATATTAATAGTCTAGAAAACCCCACCATGCAGCCTATATACAATACCATTTTGTTAACGCATTTGTATTACGCGGATTATAAAATTACCTTTATTAAAGAGCATGCTTTCTTTTCAATAGATAACAAGAATTTTGTAACTCTAATTACCAAAAATACTGATGTTGATGAGGTAGTTAGATTGTTTGCTAAAAACTATAAGGGGCAGCTTCAAATCATCCAATCTAACACTACTAATAAACATACAAAATGTCCAAATAACGCTATTTATACGACCGTTGAGCAATTTCTAACAAAGATGTAATCTTTGAGTTAGCACACACGCTACTGGAATGTTAATGTATAGGTTAATATATTGCGTTTTTACTCAATAATTGTCAAAATATAGTTTAATTAAGACGATTAGAAGAGGATATATATGAAGAGAAAATCGAAAATTTTTGCGACCACCAGTGCAATTTTAGGAGTAGGTATTATTGGTGCAGCAACAGCCGTTACCGCTACTTCTTGCAAACACGTTGATGTTATCGCAGAAGAAAGAGCAGACAATGCTGTTTGTGACTACCAATTAGAACAAGCACAAGCTACTTTTACTGAGGCTTTAGCGCTTCTTACTAAAACAGAGGATATTGATCCACAACTTGCAAATTTCAGCCAACACGATGTAACACTAGCTGAATTAAGTAATAGCAGCGGTGATTTAGTTCAATTATTTACTGAATTAAAAGAAGCTATTGCTAATAACGAAAGTCAGTTACCAGAATTTGAGTGATATAACTATGAACCAGCTGATTTATTACAAATGTCTCTAATGATCCTTCGACCAGTTATATTGCCTATTTTTCAACATTTCTCTGAAAGCAAAATCATAGCTTTCTTCGGTGGTCAACCATACGCTCAAGCGGTTAATGATTGAGCAGACCGTATTACTAATAAAGAAACTGCAGTTAATCATATCGTATTAAAAACATGAGCTAAACAATACATGGTTTTAAGAACTACTATTTTCAAAGGTTTATTAGACCCAACTTTCCAAGCCATTAATTCTTTTATTGATAAATTCTGCCCTCAATATGATCATTGAACCGTATGAGGAGCCATCGGTTCTTTCTATAACGATACATGATATACTGGTATTAATTGTTACCACGAAAACTTAGGCGATGTTTGAACAGAAGACACTAGCAAAATTGATTTAAAAATGTATAAAGATTTTGTACCTGCTAACTTTGAAGATACAACGCCCGGCGAAGTAAGTCACGCTCAAGCATATTCTAAATATGCTGGTGAGTGAGATAATATTCGTCCTGGTGATTTAATGTATTCTGCTAACGGATTTGCTTTTGGTGATTATTCTACAGGCCATATGGGTATCATTAATGGTTGAGCCAAAGATGTTAATGGTTACAAATACCTACAAGTTATTGAACCAAACCAATTCGGTGTACAATATGGTGCAATCGATGATGCAAGAGTAGATGCTGATAAATTAACTATTCTAAAAGTAAGCAATGCGTCTGATCTACAAGCGAAACAAGCATTAGTGTTTGCGCAAACACATGTTGATCGTCAATCTGATTATTACTTACCATTAGCAATTACTAAAACAGAAGATGTAAACGCACCAAGTTGATATTGCTCTGAATTAGTTTGAGCTTGTTATAAGTCTATGGGCTTCGATATTCAAAACTATAATTATGGTGTGCCATACTTAGGTTGCGAACCCGGATGTGCACCACACAACATCATTAATTTAAAAACTAATGTTGCTATTCTACAAAACGACGAAAACGTTATCTAATTCATCGCAATCAAAAATAACCGAATAATCGGTTATTTTTTTGTTAATTGATAATGCGAAAAATTATATAATTAATAAGTCGAGGTGTATTATGATAAAAAAACTAACATTAGCGTCAACCGCTAAGAAGAAACATATATTAATAACCACTTTTGTGGTTGCAGGGGCAGTAGCCGTTGGCATTGGCACTGGTTTTGGTATCGGCTACGCCGTTTATAACCGACATAAAAATGAACAAATAGAAAATAAAACCGTAGGATTCAATGATATCGTAAATGGTACAGTCTATAATCGTGATCATATCTTACCCTTTAAAATATTAGATGTAACGAACAGCGGTGGCGGTGGTCGTTCTGAAGTAGTTAATACTGCGAATTCAAGCGCTAGATGATACGAAGATCCTTCTATCGATTGATTAGAGACTCATTTGCATGTGCTAAATTATTACAATTCTTTTTTACAACAATCCATAACTTTAGCACAAGATTTTAATGTCAATATCAATAGTATTTTTGCTAACCTTGTAGATTCAACATTAGATCCAACACCACCACCGTTGCCAGATACTCCATTACCAACAGCAAGGGTAGACCTTGGTTCTAGTTTTATTTATTTTAATAATGTTAAATGAAATACAAAAGATTATGAACTTTCTACTGATTTTACAGTAACTGTTAATTTTAATGTTGATGGTTATACGAATGAATATAACAGTTGAATGAATTATCGAATTGAAAATTATTCGAAAGACTTTCCTGAATACCTTAAGTATGTAGTAAACGGTAACAATACCCTAACATATGAATTTAATATACAGAATTCTTGATTAACTGGATTTGGCTTTGGTAAAAGTGGAAGAGCGGCACAACGTGGAATGGTTGGTGAAACAGAACTAAGAAAACCGACGTTTCTTTTAATGGGAGACCCATCTTCTTGGGCTGATAGCAATATTAACGGTGTTCCATTCACTGTATCACCTCAATCAACGTTATGATTTGATGATTTCTTGGCACCAGTATTCTGAGATACAGATTTTGAAAACGTTCAACTTTTCGCCGAAAATTCGGACTTATAATATAGGAGAGGAAAAAATAATATGAAAAGAAAGATTTTGAGAATATTACCAATTACCCTTGTTAGTTTAACTATAGGCGCTATTGCTCCTATAGTCGCTACAAGCTGTAGCGACTCTTTGATTTGAGATTTTAATCAGAACAATGTTAATGAATATGATAATAAAGTAAA
>JAISKE010000015.1 GCA_031261045.1 Mycoplasmataceae bacterium
TAACATTATCGCCATTTGCTCGGAATTCATTACGACGATGTACGATGCTTACAGATTCGGGATATTGGCAAATCGCTAATTCATTAGCTCAATCAACGGCGGAGTCACCACCACCTAGAACAATAATATCTTTGCCTTTGTATTCTTTTAAATCACGAACTGTGTATTCAACGTTAGTTGGATCTACACCAGGGACTTCTAATTTGTTTTGTTGGAATAACCCTGCACCAGAAGCAATGATAATTGACTTAGTAATAACTTCTTTACCACTAGTAAGCTTGACTTTGAATAATTCTTTATCTTTGTTGTACGAAACAATCGTAGTTTTTAAAAGCACTTCCACATTAGCACTATTTAATTGTTCAATTAAGTTATTCATTAATACATGAGTTTTTATTTCTTTAAAGCCAGGGTAGTCATGAATTATTTTTTGACTATATAACATTAACGGTTGCCCACCTAAACAATCATTAGCTTCTATTAGTAAAGGATGCAATCCTTTATTCTTAGCAAGGTAAGCGGCAAAAATGCCGGCCGGCCCCCCACCAATAATTAATGTGTCATAAACTTGATTATTTACGTTAGTCATGTATTAATTTTAATTTAATATATTAAATTAACTAATCAATATTTCATAGTTAAAAAATAGGTTTATGTGGCTCTTTAATGTTTAATCCAATATAGTCATTTTGTTTACTATATTCATATCCAATAATTGCTACGCAATTAGATAGGTTTAAGCTGCGAACTTTATTGGCGCTAGGGATTCTTACAGTGTCGCTTTTATATTTTGTCAATATCTCTTTTGGGATGCCGGAGGATTCTTTACCAAACATGAAATATATATCATGATTAACTTTAAGTTTTAATTTATTAGGTATAGTGATTCCGTAACGAGTTACGAAGTAAAGATGATATTTAGTATCAATGCTTGCTATGAAATCATCATAAGAATCATGTTCAATCAACTTCAAATGATGTCAGTAGTCTACCCCACTGCGTTTAACTCTTTTGTCGTTTAAAATGAAACCATAAGGTCTAATTAAATGCAAAGAAGCATTTAAACCCACACACATGCGAGCGATGTTTCCAGTATTTTCAGGAATTTCTGGTTCATATAAAACAATATGCAACATACATCCATATTTTAACGGTATATTGGTTAGATAATAATATTTATTTATAATTAAGAACAATGGAAAGCTCGCAACAGCGAAAAGCAAAAGAAAAAGTAAATTCCTTTTGAAATTGAAAAAGAATATTGTAAATCTCAATTACTTTTGCAATTACTATTGGTCTTATTGCGTGGGCGATCATTTCAATTAGCAAACCACAGTTTTCATGAAGCGGGATTCGCAGTTCAATTGATAACAATCCTGGTTTATGAGCAGGGATGCTATTAGTATTATTGAGCTGAATGTTCTTTAATTACCTATATCGTATTTTTCCTCTTATTCTGCGTTTAAAGGCATTGGGAATTAAAATATCTTGAAAAGAGCAAATTATCTTCGTTATGTCGGTAACTTTTATGAACGCCATCACGCCTGGCGCTTTAGTTACAGAACCTTACACTGTTTTTTGATTAAAAACTAAAGGTGTATCTACCGCTAAAGCTAGTGCAATCATTTGAATAAATGATTTTATGTGGCATATCATTTCGGTTTGCATTGCAATCCCATCTTTTATTATTTTATGCACGAACGACGAATTAATGGATGCCCTATTGCATACCGGAGAAGGACGAATGTTTTTCATTTTCATTTGTATTGGACTCGGATTAGACGTCTTATTATTTGCACTTTACATATTTATTGGTTCTTCCAAACATTTTCATTATGCTTTATCAAGAGTATTTAATACTTTTAAACGCTGGTTCAAAATGTCTTATCACACTAAACCACAAACTAGACAGACTTATTTAGTTCAAGCAACTTTGCAGCGTGAAGCGAAATTGTTGTTATTAGATTGAAAAAAGACACTAGCGACCCTAATTATCAATGGAATGTTTCAAATTGTAATTTATTCTTCATTATTCGCTTCATTAACGATGGTCGACACCACCATAAGCAATGGCACTAATTTTGCTCACATATTTAATGTTGCTAACGTAGTTATGGTAGCTAATAAATACTTACCGATTCCCAATGGTGAAGGGCTCGTTCAATTAGAAATGAAATATCTATTGAACAATATTACTACTCCGCCACCAATTAATGACCCCAATACGGTCATGAACGGAATTTTTGTTTGACGTTCTTTTACCACATATTTACCGGCAATTATTGGTCTTGTCGGATTTATCATCTTTGTAGTAGGTTGTATTAAATCGGTTAAAGGTCACAAAAAGCTTATAAAAAAAGCAGTTAGATAACTGCTTTAATTTCGGTATTAGATTTTTTACTTTTGCGATGTTTAATAAACATAATGGTTTGGGGAATAACAAATGTAATAATTGTTACAACCACCACCCCTAGAACAATCGATAGTGTGCGCATCGAGCCAGAATAATTACCCTTTACCAAAACACCTACCATGATAATTACTACAATTAATGGTGCAATGCAAAGTAAATGAATAAAAAAATCCCTTCATTTAGCTCAGAATTGAGATTTAGGTTTATTAGGGGTCGGAGTGGTTTGTTCCATATGTATTATTATATAAATAAAAATAGTGTGGGTCACACACTATTTTCTTAAAAAGTAATTATTTAATTAATTCTTAATTGCACTTACTGGGCAAGAACCTACACAGGCACCACATTCAGTACATTTACTAGCATCTACAGATGCTTTACCGTCAGCTACCTTGATGGCACCGAAAGGACAGCTTGCTTCGCAAACTCCACATCCAATACACGTATCTTTATTAACTGTTGCTTTTGACATATTTATTAATCTCCTATATAGTAACTATTATAGTTATTTTCTTACAATACAGTTACTTTCTACCATTTTTTGATAGATTTGATTTAAGTAATCTTCAATTGTTTTAGAATTAATTGTTTTATCATTCACGAATTGAAATTTAATCGTGTAAGAAACTTGACCATCGTTGCTCACATAACGATCGATGAATTCATATGATGTGATGAATGGTAAGGTTTTTAAAGCGTTTAATAAGTTTTCGATCTTTTCATTTTCGTTGATGAAAAAAGATACATCTTTAAAGATTGGTTGTAAGTTGCTGACGGTATTAAATTTAGGTTTAGTTTCATTGTGGAGGCTTAATAACAAAGTTAAATTTAAAGATAAACAATAAATATTCTTATCATTTAAGTTAAATGGGTTTAACATCGTTTGTTTGATTAAACCAA
>JAISKE010000052.1 GCA_031261045.1 Mycoplasmataceae bacterium
GAGCAAGCGCTGAACCAAATAGAAAATATTATTAATCATAAATAATATAATTAAGTTAAGAGTGGTGTAATTATGGCTATAAGAAGTATAAAATCAAGAATAGTAGAAATTGTCTTTAAACTTACTCAAAAGAAGAAATTAACATCCGCTGCTAAAATTAAACAATTTGCGCAGAAGCATGACAAATATACCCCCGCTAAAATTCTTTTTAGAATGTTTCATATTAAAAAGACATCTATCAACGGTCGCCCATGCTATGAATTTAAGCGACATGGTAAAATTAATAATAAAAAGATTATTTATATTCATGGTGGTGGTTTTATTTTGGAAATATCTCCAATTCATTGAGACTTTATTGCTCGATTAGCAATTAAATCGCGTGCAACCATTTACATACCTATTTATCCACTTTCTACATCTAAATATTCTGGGCGCAGAGATGCATATACCATGTTAACATCTTTGTACAAACAACTTTTATCAAGCACATCAAGTGCTGATATTACTATTATGGGTGACTCAGCTGGTGGTAACATGACTTTAGTCTTTGGACAACAACTTAAAGTTATGAAATTGCCTCAACCAACAAACATTATTGCATTGTCGCCACTGGTTAACATGGTTCATGATCTGAAACAAATTAAAGAAATGTGTGATGTGGATCCGGTGCTACCATGAAAATTATTCCAAATTGCGAATAAGTGATATGTTGCAAATGATAATATTAAGGACTTAGTTTACACCTCAATTAATAAATACGATAACCCAATTTATACCCCCGCACTAGGCGATTCTAAAGACATTGGTAAGATTACAATTTTCATTGGAACTCATGAAGCGTTATATCATCAAGTCCATTTATATCATCAAAGCCTTTTAAAACAAGGTATTGATCATAATTACTTTGTGGGTAAGCGAATGTTTCATGTCTATGCTATATTTAGGATGCCTGAAGGTAAAATCGCTTTAAGAAGAATCGTTAAAATAATAAATGCTAAATAATTAATCATTTTATGCTAATATGTATATACGTTGCAGACGTAGTTCAATGGTAGAACGCAACCTTGCCAAGGTCGAGACGCGAGTTCGATTCTCGTCATCTGCTCCATATCAATTAAAGCACCTAAAGGTGCTTGTTTTGTTATTCGATTTTGTTTAATTAAGCTTGGTATATTTGGCGTTTATTTTAATTCCCTTTGTTTTTTTGTTTAATGCGTACTTGTTAGGTTGCTTTGTTAAAAGATGAAGTAGGGCTACTAATACTTATCTTTGTTCTACGATTGGTTTTTTTATTTTCGTCAGCATTCTATTTATTTTCTTTGTGTTGCTGTATATTTCATCATCAAGCATCGCGGGATATTTAATATTATTTGTGGTTATTCAAACGTTATTGGTGGTTGGCTACGTTTGAAATTATCGTTATACCTTCTTGACCAAGAATATTAAGATTAAACCATTAGTGAGCTTTGTGACGATTGTAATATTAACATGTACTATTACAACTTTCATCATCATTTATGGTTATCGTACTTCTAACCCTAGTAGTATGGAGTTTAGCGCGTTAGTAACTAACTTTGCTGATCATGATTATTACAATAGTTTTAATGAACAGATTGTGTTATACGGTAATAAATTTGACTTCCAAAATTTTTCTGTTTTTTCAATCTTTGCAATTACCTTCAAACATTTTCTTAGAGTCAACAACAATAACTTAAATTTATATTTATATTTTCAACAAATGATTACGTTTGCTTTTGTGCTTGCTTGAACAATTACCGGTTTTGCTTATAAATTGATTAACCGAAATAAATTACCATACGTCATCATTACTACTCTAGGTGGCATGTTTATTCTTGTACTATCTACCATGTTTTATGAAGCGCCGATTATTGGTGATGATTGAATTTCTATTCCAATTATTCTTTATTGTTTTACGACATTTAATCGTGGTGAAGCAAATGAACAGCATTATGCCAACTTAAATATTGTCATTATTCTAGGAATTGCCGCTTTGGATGTAAATTTAACTTTGTTAACATTAATTCTATTCATCTTTAATTTCTTATATAACTCCATTCGAAATTTTAATGCTTGAGGTCATATTATTTATGTTATATGTCCATTCTTATTTACATTATTTGTGTGAATCCCACTAGCATCATCTGTGGCTTATGCAATTGTTTTGTCATTAACATTGGCAGCATCTATTTTAATTGGGGTATTCTATTGAAGAATGCGTAACTCGCGTGTGTTGTCTAGAGCTAATTCCATATTTAATCAACACCCTTTAGTCCTAATGACAATCATTATTGCTGCGATTTATTTATTCTCTATCATTCTATTTGCCACTACCTTTAACCGTAAATTTGATTGAGTGTTATGACCTAAAGACATTTATGAAAGTATTTGAGGAATTGATTTAAAAAACACTAAATTTAATTTTGGTATAAATCTTGGTTCTTGAATTTTTATATTGCTGTTTGCAATTAGTTTAGCAATATATTGATTTATTAAACGCTTTAAATTTGTTGATAAGCCATATTTAATGATCTCAGGTTTCTCAATAGCGTTATTTTTGAATCCCTTATCTTTAAACATGTTCTCTAGATTACAACAGAGTAAAATTAACTTATTTGATTTTGGTTTAATCAATTATTTAGTGATAATACCATTACTAGCATACGTGCTAAACCTAATAGGCCATCAAAAAATTTTCCGAGAGGAGCAGACATTTTATGAACAAAGTATTAATAAAAATCAACAGCCTCAAATCTAAACTTAACCAGTGAAGTAGAGAATATTATGATTTGGATAAACCAACTGTGTCTGACGCAGAATACGATTTAGTTTTACACGAGTTAATTGCTTTAGAAAATGAATATCCTCAATATATTACCGACGATTCGCCTACTAAAAGGGTTGGCGGTCACGTTGCTAAGCAATTTAATAAAGTAAAACACGAGATCCCCATGTTATCGCTATCTAACCAATTTTCTAAAGAAGAAATGGAAAAATTTGATAACGATGTTCGTAAAGCTACAAACTCTAATGATATTACTTACAATGTGGAACCTAAGATTGATGGTTTAAGTATTTCTCTAACTTATATTAATGGTGTCCTAACTAGAGCTTTAACTAGAGGTGATGGTGAATACGGAGAGGACGTAACTAATAATGTTCGCACTATTAAAGCTATCCCACTATCAATCAACACCAAACTTTCTCCCTTCGAAGTCCGTGGTGAGGTATATTTATCATTTAAAGAATTCAACCATATTAATGATCTCATCAAAGATGATGAAAAGAAATTTGCCAATCCTCGTAATGCGGCAGCTGGCTCGTTGCGTAACTTAGATTCTTCAGTTGCGGCTAGTCGCCATTTGGAAGCAATTGTTTATTACATTCCCAATGAATTAAACTTGCGAGAGTTACATATTCATGAACAGTCAGAAGTTATTAAATATTTAAAGGGTTTAGGGTTTAAAGTGGCTAAAGAAGCCATTAAATGTTCTGGAATCAATCAAGTAAATGAATATATTAATAAGTTATCTAATATCAAAGACGCTTTGCTGTATCCGATTGATGGTGTAGTTATAAAAGTAGACGATGTTAATCTTTATGATACATTAGGTCGTACTTCTAAGTTCCCTAGGTGAGCGACAGCATATAAATTTCCTCCAGAGATTGCGCAAACTAAATTATTAAATATTAATGCCAACGTTGGGCGCACTGGAAGAATTACTTACGTAGCAGAATTAGCCCCTGTCGCTTTAAGTGGATCAACCGTTGCTGCCGCTACTTTGCATAATGCAGAGTACATTATTGACAACGATATTCGTGTGGGCGATACAGTAAAAGTATTTAAAGCTGCAGAAATTATTCCGAAGGTCATAGGACCAATATTAGATAAACGTCCAAATAATACTAAAGTATTCCAACCAATTACTAAATGTCCTATTTGTCATTCGCCATTAGAAAAACAAGATGAAGAAGTAGATCAATACTGCACTAATGTATCGTGTCCCGCAAGAATTGTTCAATCCATGATTCACTTCACTAGCAAGAGAGCAATGAATATTGAGAATCTATCTGAAAAGAATTTGCAAAAGTTATATGATACTAATATTATTACATCTATTCAAGACATTTATCATTGAAATAATAAACGAGACACAATTCTAAGTTCTGAATTAAAGATTAAAGATAAGATGTTTAATAATATTCTTAATAACATTGAATCGTCTAAACATAATTCGCTAGAGAAATTAATTTTTGCAATTGGCATCAGACATATTGGCGAAACCACAGCAAAAGTATTGGCTAAAACGTTCCGTTCAATTGATGCGATTAGTAAAGCTTCTATAGAAGAGTTAATAAAAATTAATGACATTGGCTCTACTGTGGCGGTTTCCATTGTAGACTATTTTAAGAATGAAGCTAACCAAAAATTAATTAGCGATTTAAAGCAAGTTGGTATAAATACTAAATATATTTCTAACATAGATGAAACTAAGATTGATAAAAATAGTCCTTATTATCAAAAGACCTTCGTAATTACTGGTTCATTTGACATTCCAAGACACGAGATTAAAAAATTACTAGAAATTAAATACGATGCCAATGTAATTGATGCGATTACAAAAAACACCAATTACTTAATCGTTGGTGAAAATGGTGGTAGTAAATTAGAAAAAGCTCAAAAGTTAAACGTTACTATTATCAATCACAAGATTTGATAATTAGTTATCGTCGAAGTCAACTATATCACGAATAAGTTCTGGTGAAGCCATCTTGTTTGGTCGACCTTTAAATGGATAAATTAGTTCTACATGTTGTTTAATATTCATCATTTCTTCGTGTGGTAAACGCTTCCAAGAAGCCATTGGATGACGCTTACTTAATCTTCGTAAATCATGATCGTGAATTCATTTATCATGTGCTAATAATCTCTTATGACCTGCATGTTTCTTTTTATTTTTAGCGTATCGTTTTTCGATTTTAGCTTTAATGTCGTCGTGATCTAAATATTTATTTAAACCCATACGGTGCAAGACGTTACCAAGTTTTAATCTGTTCCATGTTCCATATAGTAAATCTCTTTCACGGAACTTAGACATTATTAGGCCTAAGGTAAAGAATATTACCGGATAGATTAATAAGATACCAGCATACTTTAAAATATCCATACTAGCGGCAAAGACGTGCGTACCAGTGCCGATTCCATAAACGATTGCTCCTTGCATATGGATCATGTAAGTGAAAGGGAGGACGTACGATATCGCATGGAAGAATGGAAATTGCATGTATGCCGGGAACGTCCCTCAACCTGCCGCTAAGTTTAATATAACGAAGACAATACAGACAAAGAACCCAATTTCACGATCACGGAACCAATAATTAAATGATTGAATAATGGCGACAAAGATTAAACCAAAATATAACATTGCTAAAAATTGATAGGCAAAAGCACCACCAATGGATGATCACCCAATGGCGGCGATGGCTGCTGCAAAAATACTAGCTTGAACAACAGTGGTGCAAGCCATTAACATCGTTTTAGATATATACCATTTCTTACAACCAATTTTTCGAACACGTTTCTTTTTGTCATAAACCATGGTTTGTGTTAAAACACCCATAAATAAACCAATACATACGAAGTATTGACCTAACCCCATACCGTAGTAAGCATTATCTGCACCAACTTTATAATTATCAATGTAATTATCAGTATTAACCGCTGCGTAACTATTCATTACTACTTGGGAAATAGATTGACTATTACTTATTAAGTTATTAATTAAACCATAACCCTCTGCAACTTTAGTCGGTAGATCTACTCTATTGTTTGCATGGCTAGGATATTTCTCAATATCAGGTAGGCTGATCGTTATAATGTTAATAAGTTTTTCTCCATAAAATAAATCAGATGCCAACGATTTGGTCAACCCGGTATCGCCAATAAATGGAAGCGCGTATTCGGTAAAATTATTATAATATGAGTCCTTATCAGCTGAATAACCACTAATGATATTTGCTTGTTGAAAACCATTTTGTCCACCGGGTGTTTGACTAGGAGGGTAACATAACAATGCTCAAACACCACCAAAATTGAATGATGCATTAATATCAATGGGTTGACCAATTGACGGTGTAATTTTAAGTTTTAAAATCGCTGCATCAGGTACATTTTTATCCGCCATCATATACCTTGGATCTTGCATCATAATTGAAGACATAAATTGATCCGAACTAAATAAAGTTGTTATAGCACTTGCGCTAATGTCAGTTCGTAAATAACCACTTAAATCGCCTTCTTTAAATACGGTAGTTATTCTGCTATTAGCTAATCCGTTTATGGCAGTTGATATTGCGTTAGAAAAAAATGGGATCTCTGATAAAACACCAGTAACTCTAGTTATTTGTGGCACCAATGCTGTGGTTGAATTGGTGTTAATAGGATCATCGTTAGTGGGTGTGTTCCATGAGTGTCTACTCCCAACATCAGTTTTATCAATTGTTGTTACACCTTCAATACTTGGAACATTATATTGAGTTTCGGAAGATTGTCGTTTCTCATTAATTTTATTATAGATAATTTGCTTATTAGAATCAGAGAGGTCGCCAACTATAGCCGCTTTAAGAGCTTCACGATATTCCTCGTTAGGAATTGTATATATGTTGCCCTTAGAAAAATGTAAGATGGTAGCAGGTTCGGTTATTTCTTTAATAGTATCGATGTTCGTATTGTCATGGAATATAAAATTATGATCATATCATTCCGGCATGCTGATATCAATGTCATCTCCAGTATACAGTCATGAATAACCTGGATGGGGATCAGCAGGGTTTCAATCAATGTTGTAATTGGCAATCGTCTTAGCCGCATTAGTTAAACTCACTCCAGCGAGAGAACTAATTAATGACGGAGCCGCTTTATCTAGAACTGCGGTTAGGGTTTGGCTTTGACTATCCATCATCCTAGCTGCGAATCAACTCTTCTCATAAGTTAAAAAAAAGTTAATTTTCTCTTGTTGAAGTTCAACCATAAATGATTCAGCCGGAATGTTTTGAGTGATACTGGCATCAACGTAATTAATTAATAGCTCGGTAAAATTATTGGGGATGCTTATTTGCCCATAATCAGTGTTATTTTTAATGTCTCAACCATTAGTAGAATCATAGGAAGCGTATTTGTCTGCATCATGGTCAAATGGAACATTAGGTTGTGCGCCAGTATTATTAACGTTATGATATTTAATGTTG
>JAISKE010000075.1 GCA_031261045.1 Mycoplasmataceae bacterium
AAGGGTGCTGGTCCATAGAATGTCTGGTCCTAAATTTAAAATACCTGGAACAATTAATAAGATAAGTGCCATATAAGCTCAAAAAATACCAGCCGCAACTCATGTGGTCTTTTTCTTTATTAAGTTTAATTCCATGTATTTAAAATAACTAAACATTTTATTCTTTCATGGTATCGACCGAACCTTTAATTACTAGTTTTTCATAAACTTGTTCTAGACTTGGTTCTACTTTCTTGAAAAGGATGATATCCACTTTATGAGAAACTAGATACTCCTGAAAATTAGCAATTAGTTTTTTATTCTCGAATTCGATTATCAAATTATTGTTCTCTTCATTCTTTTTATAAGGAATTTTGTGTTTTTTTAGATAATCTATTACTAGGTTTTCTTTATCGACGCTTACTTCATAACCGTTTTTTGAGAACATTGACATTAATTTCTTACGGTCACCGTCATAAACGATACGGCCGCCATCTAACACGGTAGCAGAATCAGAATATCGGTCTAGCTCTGCCAACACATGGCTCGAAATAAAAATAGCTTTGCCTTTTTGTTTTAAGTCTAGCAATAGATTAAAGAATTCAATTCTGGCTTTAGGATCTAAATTAGCAACGGGCTCGTCCATAATGATAATATCAGGATCGTGGATTAGTGCCTGGGCCAATAAAATCTTTTTCTTTTGTCCACTTGAGAAAGAGTTTGGTGATTTTTTACGTAAGCTCCACATTTTTAAGCTTTTTAATTTATCAGCAGCATATTCCCTAGCGTCGTTCGAAGAAAAACCAGACAGCATTACCATTCATTGCAAATATCTAAATGCAGAAAACTTTTCCGGGAATCGTGCATTTTCAGGAATGTAACCTAGTTTTCTTTTAGCTTCTTCCTTACTGTTCTTAACACCATTGATCAAAACTGTTCCAGATCAGTTCGCATATGCTCCGATCAAGCATTTAATCGTGGTGGTTTTACCGGCTCCGTTCGCACCAATAAAAGCATGGAACTGGCCAGGGAAAACATCGAATGATATTTTCTCAATAGCGGGGCTCTTTTTTCTAAAATATCTCTTAGACAAACCTCTGACAAACAAAATTGGTTTAATGGGCATCTGTGTATATTCTTGAATGTCACTCAAAAAATATTTATGCGTAAAAAGCGCTGGAACCTTTTTCAGATTTTTATGTTTTTCGTTTGAAAACGTTTTAATTTCAGATAGAATTGGTTGTTCTGTCTTTATATCCTCGGTTTGTTTTATTATCTTCTTCATATTATTTAAAATCCTTTCTTACAAATATAATCATACATAATGACATTAAAATAATGGCACAGCAAACTCATCCCAAAACAATGTAGCCATTATTCATGTTCGAGGTTACCTTAAAGGTGGTCATTAAATTTTGATACATTACTGGATAGTTCATTGCGCCAGTAACGGATAGATTACCAAGATAACGAGTGTTTCGGTCAAGGTTTTCAGCGTTTGTTCCGTCTTCATAACCATATGTTTCACTATGCGAAACTAAACTTGCGATCGCTCGATCCATCATAATTCAAGAGTTGGTTTCATTAAACTCAGACGGTTTATATACGCCAAAGAATGGCGATTTTCATGGTTTGATAATTGGTTGAAGATGAACCAATAAATCTTTGTGCCATGGCGATTGTGCAGCAGGTATATTTATTGGGAACTGTAATTCAATATCTTTTTGAGGAAAAACAATATTAGTAAGGGTGTTTATTGTGAATAATAAATCTAGAATTTGCTTACCGCCAATTTTATTGTACAGATCTGGGTCCGGCCCATTTGATCCTGGGTCAATTGCCATACGTTCGTTTATCAAATCCGCCAATTGCTGGGTATTCCACATTACTTTATCTAAAGTCAAATAAATTTGAGTTGGGTCTCCGCCGTCGTAATTAATGAAAATGTCGGTGGCGGGATTTTGTAAATAAGTGCTACCATTCGGTCCATCTCAAGAACCTAAAGGTAAGATTGGGCTATGGTCAGTATTAAATTTAGATTCAAAGTCATATGTTGGAAAATCAATGTTAATGGATGTCGGGGTGTGTAATGCGCTTTGCAAATCAGACAGTGGTAGATATTTTTTCGTCAGTGTATCAACCCCAAACTGAAATTGTCTAGAGATAACCTCAAATAAATATAATTTCAATTTGATCATAACTTGCAATAGAGCAAGCGTTTGCTCTTGTGGCGTATTTTTATTGTGATAGTCATTCAACGAAGTTTTGTTATTAACTAATATTAAATGTAAAAAATCATAAATATTATTGATATGGATTCTTTCATTCTCTATATCGTCCGCTAGCTTTTGGATATTATCTTTAGATGGTGTCGTGTCATTTACATATAAATCACTAATTGATAAATCACTTGAACCTTGTATTGGAAAACAAAGATCTTTTCAGACATTTTCTTCATCGTTATCAATAGAGCTAAAACTCGGTCATGTACGAGTCGATGCAGTAATTTTTTCTGGAATTAAATTTTTATAACCTAAAAAAACTTTTGTAGCCTCAGGCCCTTCTAAGAATTGCAAAATTTTATCAAATAGCTCACGTTCTTGTGGTTTAGTATTGTTTTTAATTTCGTCATAACTATACACTTGGTAATCTTTCCCGGATCATCCTAAATAGGCGTTAGCGACTCCGAAATTATATTGATTTGCATCTAGCATGTAACGGAACGGATCATCTGTGAAATTATGGCTTGATCCCAATACAGAAATATTCTGGGTAGTTTCATACCCCATGTATGCAGCTAGAGTCCCTGAGAACATTTTTTGAGCTCATGCTTTAAGATCATCTAAATTATTTAATGGTGGGTTTTCTCATGTAGGGTAGGAAAGACCGTTACCAAATGCAGGAATAAACAGCGGAACATTAGAGGAAGTATTTCTTACCAAATCATGATCGAATTCATATGAGTAGAAACGATCATTGCCAAAATAATTACTAGCTCCGTCTTGTTGTTGCGTTTGTAACCCAAGCATATTATTCATTTGTGTAAATTGACCAACAATGTTAAACATCCCTGCTGCTTCAGAGGTCGATTTGTTCACATATTGATTTCATTTAGCGATTTGACCATCAACGTTATCAAAAGACAAGGGGTTGCTTAAATCATCAATATCAATTGGGGTTAGAGCGGCAGCTGATTGTATCTGCCCTTGATTGGTAATATATTTAATTGTTTGTACATAGTTGGTGTTGTCGCCTGCGACTTTAGCGGGGGTTTTGGCTACTACTAAAGTAACTGTAGAATAAATCGTAAGGCAAGTGACAATAATTACATTTAATAAAATAGTCCAAACTTTATTTAGAAAAAGGGAAACTAAAATTGCAATGAAACCAAATACTAAAGTAAAAATTAAATTTGAAATGAACATTGAAAATATCAATGAGCCAACCAAATTTGGGTGGTCTTTACCTGTCTGAAAGGCAAATGTTGCTAATCCGATAAAAATAGATAATAAGGCAAAAGCTATGGAAAACACTATAAACATAATAAATTTTGTGATGATTATCTTAGTACGATTAATAGGTTTAGAAACAATAATCAGTTCTGTCCCGTCATCCGAATATTCTTTGAATATCGCAATTGACAACACGGCCGAGAACAAGGCGCCAATCAGCATCAACATTGCTTGTGGCAAAACGGTGGTGTTACCTCAAAAATCTCATGGTGCGGTGTGTAAAAGAGCAGGTACT
>JAISKE010000059.1 GCA_031261045.1 Mycoplasmataceae bacterium
AGAAGTATTCAACATTAAATAATTATGATAAAGCAATTGGGTTAAAGTATTTTCATAATTATGATAAGCCTTATTAAAACTAATTCAGGTCGATTTACGAATTGTTCGATCTTGATGTTTAATATTAATCATCACATCACTAATTGTTTTTAATGGGATGTGTTTATGTTTAGAATCAATCGCATCTTCAAACTTAATTTCGCTGTCATTAAGTGTAGAGAAGATAGTGGCAAAACCACTATTAATAATACCCATGGTTGATAATACTTTTTGTTGGTCGTCTGGCAGAACGTGTGGTTTGTTTCTAAAAGTTAATTCGTAGTGACGTTTATGTTCTACCACATCTTTATCTTTAAGATACTGTCTAATCTTAGTTTCATTCTTAATAATCTTGTTACTTAAACCAGATAGTTGCACACTAAAGGCATTGGCTTCTACAGATAATCTCTGATCTCAAGCAATCCATTTAGGATTAGTTAAGTCTTCGTTATAGTTGTTGCTTATGTAATTACTAACTCGATTAGATAAGATTTCTAATCGCTCACCAAGATTAATCCATTTTTTGAAGTCAGCTAGGCTATCAGTGAAATGAGGATAAAGTTTTAAAATTGATTTTCTAGTCGCAACTAATTCTTGATACAAGCCCTCAATTGGTTTGCCTTTCAAGATGTCTTCTAGATCTCAATGATATTTATCAATTTCCATCATTTCTCCTACTTGTAATTATTCAATTACTATTCAAATTTTACTATAATGATTTTAACTTAAAAAAGGAATATATGAACATTAACCCACGAATGATGCAAGAACTCCAAAAAGCTCAAAAAGAGATGTCTAAGAAGCTTGAAGAGTTTGATCAAAAAGAATTCGAATATAGTTACAAAAATGATTCCATTGTAGTTACCATCAGCGGGGCTGGTACAATTTCTAATATCAAAATTAACCCGGTGCTGATTGATCCAGAAGATATTAGTACTTTAGAAGAAATGCTAGCAGAAGCCGTAAATGCTGCAACTGATGGAGTTAAAGCTGACCGTGACTTAATTGAAAAATCAGCCATGCCTAAAGGCATGCCGGGGATGTTTTAATGAAACCAGTATCCTTTGAGTATTTAATGGATGCTTTGAAATCGTTACCAGGGGTTGGCAAAAAACAAGCCGAACGAATTGCTTATTTTTTAATCGGGCAAGATCAAAAATATATTGATGACTTTATTGAGCGTATTCAAAATGGCAAAACCATTCACTTTTGTAAACAATGCAATAACTTCGCCGAAAGCGACTTGTGCGATATATGTTTAAATAAATCTCGTGACCAAACTAAATTATGTGTCGTTTCTTCGATTGAAGATTTAAATAAAATTGAAGACACTAATTCTTATACTGGTTTGTATTTCGTACTTAATGGTGAGATTGATGTGAAAGCTAAAACTAACATACCGCACAAAACTATTCAAAAATTAATGGATATGATCAATGATCACCACTTTGAAGAAGTAACGCTAGCGACAAACTGAACCATCAATGGTGAAGCTACTGCGATCTTTGTTAAGAAGATTGTTAATGAGTTATCCAAAGCGAACGTTTTTCGTCCTGCGGTTGGTTTACCAATTAACTCGGCATTAGATTATGCTGATAACACTACTTTAAAATTAGCTTTCAAGAATAAAACTAAATACTAAGGTAATTTGTGTTTTATCGCCGCGGTTAATATGCGGTATCATTCTAACCTAGTTAAATTTACATTACATCCGTCACACATCTCTTTTAAATGTGCGGCTTTGGTTGTGCCAAATATTGGTTGCATGTTGGCAGGATGTTTGATTAATCAAGCAATCACAATTCCGGATGGGGCAACTTTATATTTAGTCGCTAATTCATTTAACACTTCGTTAAGTTCAGGATAGTTAGGATGGTTTAGAAAGCTGCCTTCGGCTCGAGATGCTTGAACAATTGATCACGGTTGAATTATAATGTCCTTCAAACGACAATATTCTAATATTGAACCGTCACGAGCTACTCCTTGTGCGTCTTTCATATTAACATATAAGCCAGCGGCAATCATATCAGAATGTACAGGGCTTAATTGCATTTGATTAAATAGAATAGGTTGCTTTACATATTTTTGCAATAGTTTAATTTGCATTGGATTAAAGTTAGAAACACCAAAATATCTAACCTTCTTATCTTTGGATAACAGATCAAATGCTTCTGCTACTTCTTTAGGATCAAACAAAGTATCTGGTCGATGAAGCAATAATACATCTAGATAATCAATCTTTAATCTTTTTAAACTTCCATTCACCGACTCAATGATGTGTTCTTTGGAAAAATCAAAGGTAGTAATTGGTTGCCCTTTAACAATCCCACATTTAGATTGAATGAACATTTTCTTTCTTCAATCCGGATGTTTTGTTAAAACATGTCCAAATAACTCCTCACATTTCCCGTCACCATAAATATCGGCGTGATCAAAAAAGTTAATGCCGTTGTCTAGAGCGGCTTTTACCACCACCTCTAAATCATCAGCAGTCATGGTAGCAAATCGCATGCACCCCATTACTAATTGCGAAACTTTAAGATCATCTCTAATTGTTAAATATTTCATATTATCCTCACTTTTAATATATCAATATTAAACTAAAACTTATAATAAATTATTAGTATGAAAAATATCAAGGAAATTATCACCAAATATGGTATTAAAACTAAAGACGCCACTTTCTATGGTGAATATTTAGCCAAGATTAAACCGCTCTTAAATGCTCCTAAAAAGAACAAGAAGTTAATTTTAGTTACCGCTATTTCTCCAACTCCAGCTGGTGAAGGTAAAACTACTGTTTCGATTGGTTTAAATTATGCCCTTAATAAATTAAAACAAAAAAGTAT
>JAISKE010000029.1 GCA_031261045.1 Mycoplasmataceae bacterium
GATAGATTTGAAAGTATGTATTTAGATGTAAAACGTCAAGCACTATCTGAAGAGATTAAATTTAAATATGATCACTTAACAAAGTTAGAAATGCTAAGTCTAGTTTACAATGGCAAGAAATTAGATTTAAATGTGTTTGCATTCTTTTTAGGCAAATTCTTTGAGGAGCTAGATGATTTAGATTATGGATACCTTAATAAAATATTCAAAGATCCTAAAATACAAAATGGTGAGAAGATTTTTATTTTAGAACAATTAAAGATGTGCGAATTGAAACACACATTTGATTTTGTTAACGAATACACCGGGCACATTAGCAAAGTTAGTACAACGGATAATTTTGAAATAGAGACTAACAGCTATTTCAAACATGTATGCAATATCATCAATAAACAATTAATGAAAGACCCATCATTAATTAACATGGCTTTAGATCTAGCACGAGTTGTTTATGAAAACTATTTTAATGAAGAACCAAAGTATGCTGCTGAAGAGTTAGGTAACCAATTAGTTAATTATGTTAAGTCACACTTTGATGATAGAATAAAGGCAGACCCAGAATTTATTAAATGGATTGATCATCAATTAGGTAATCGAAAACCTGATCGATTATTAAATTAGGAGCAATATGAATAAACAGTTATTAGAGAAATATGCTAAATTAGCAATTAAAGTCGGATGCGGTCTTAAAAAAGGACAAGATATTATTATTAATGCTTCCGTAGAAACACCAGAGTTTAACCGCGCATTAGTTATCGAAGCCTATAAACTTGGTGCTCGTAAAGTTCACATGGAATATCGTGATGATTTAATTAAATTACAAGATTTGAAGTATCAAAATATCAAAATACTAACTAGTATTCCTAAATATATTAGTGATCGTCGAGCGGTGCCAATCCAGGCGGGGGCATGTATTCTTAATGTATTAAGTGATATTCCAGATGTGTTTAAAAGTATTGATAGTGATAAATTAAAATTAGTTTCACAAGCGAATGAAAAAGCTAATCACATTTATCGTGAATACCAGGGACGCAATCAAACCAAATGAAGTATTGTCGCTTATCCTAATATAGCTTGAGCTAAAAAAGTATTTCCAAAATTTAATAATGAAATAGCTTACGCTAAATTAGAAAAAGCTATTCTAGATGCTTGTTATGTTTCTGCGTCCAATGATCCGATTGAAGCGTGAGCTACTCATAATAAATTAACTCATGATCGAGTAAAGATTATGAATAAATATCATTTCAAAGCACTTCACTTTAAAAATAGTATTGGTACTGATGTTACTTTTGAATTACCGGCTAAACATAATTGAGCCGGTGGGCAAGAGCTAAGTTTAAGAGGCGAACCGTTTAATCCTAACATTCCGACAGAGGAAATCTTTTGTATGCCTTCTAAGTTCGGTATTAATGGTAAAGTCGTTACCACCAAACCATTAAATTATTTAGGTAATCTTATTTCACAATTTACCTTAACATTTAAGAAAGGGAAAGCAGTTAAATATTCTGCCAAAGATCATTTGCCAACTCTTAAATCATTGATCACATATGATGAAGGTAGCTGTTATGCCGGCGAAATTGCCATTGTAGAACACTATTCACCAATCTCACTTAGTGGAGTATTGTTTTACGAAACATTGTTTGATGAGAATGCCTCATGTCACATTGCCTTAGGTAGAGCTTATGCGATGAATTTGATTGGCGGCACTAAAATGTCTAAAGAAGAACTCGTTAAAAACGGAGCCAATCAATCAGGGACTCATGTCGATTTCATGTTTGGTAGTAAAGACATGAATATTGACGGTATTACTAAAACTGGAGAGATTGTTAATATTTATAAAAATGGAAAGTTTGTATTTAAACATTAGTCATGAGTAATCAAATCATCGCTAAAAAACCACAATACATTCGTAAATACGATTTCATCGGATTTTTTAATCGCGATGAAAGCGAATGATTTTATAAACCTGATGATTTAGCTAAGATGATTGATGATAAGTTACAAGCTATTCTAAAAACTAATGAACCAATTGATATTGACGAAGAAGACGAAGACTTTAATGAGAATTATGAGTTTGATTCATATGAGTACGTTAAAGAGAAATATGCTGAGAACAAAAAAACACTAGATGAGAGCGATGATCCTAAAGTAATTGAAGGCAATAAAATTGACAAGCTTTCTAGAACCTTCATTCGCGATACCTACAAAGGCATTTATAACGTAGTAGATTTTGACGACTTTAGTTTAAGTAATGAATCATCAGCAGCAAAAACTTTGGAAATTATGAAAACAAACGATCATGATTTTATCATGTTTCAGCCGTGTTTCATCTATAAGAACAAAGCAATTACTAAACCAGATGCTTTTATTAGAAAAGATAATAAATATATATTAATCGAGACTAAAGGAACTACTTCTGCAAAGATGATTCACCTAGTCGACATTATCTTTCAATCGCACGTTATTTCTGAAGTACTTAAAAGTGAAATGGATGCAATTATTTCTGATTATAAATTGTGTTTAGTCGCTTATGAGAAAGCAAAGCGGAACGAAGTAACATTTATTTTAACAGATCACGTACCAGTCACTAAGTCAGGTTGATCTGAGAGTAAAGGCGATAAAGAGAATTTCAGCCATAAATACAGCAAAGATCATATCAGTTTCAAACAAAACATTAAAATTGGAGCAGATATTGAATATACCATTAAGGATTTAATCACAAAAGCAATGGAACCAAATGATAAAAGAAAAAAGGAGTTAGATAAATATCACACTTACATTGATGACATTTTAAAAGAATCAGCCTTTGATAAAATAATTAATCAGATGTTGGCGCATGATATTCCTACGAATTTATCATTTGAACCAGTTAGACAATACAAGGATTGAATTAAAACAGTTGATTATTGATTAAATTTAAAAGAATATTATTTCTATAATTCAGAATTCTTTAGAAATTCCTTTAGTGGATATGTTATTAATTACAACGAAACATTTACTTCTAATGCAAATGATACTTTTGAATATTTTTCTTATTTAAACCAAACAGCTAGTGGCCGTAAAGGCTTTGCAAACTATTACAAAGCTTTACTTAGTAAAGAAATGATTATTGCCCCAGCGGCTAGAAATGAATTTGCCAAACTAAAACCCAAACGTGTCTACTTTGATTTTGAATCATTAAATTTAGCCACTAGAGTAATTGATGATACGGTACCATTTATTCAAACAGTTAATCAAGTATCCGTAATTGTCGACCATGGTGACGGTAATATTAATAATG
>JAISKE010000031.1 GCA_031261045.1 Mycoplasmataceae bacterium
TTTTCTTCGCCATCGCTTTTGTTTCATGTATTTTCCTATTGCGAGAAAAAACAGTTGATTTAATGAAACCGGGTAGTGAATATAAAGCTGGACCGATTGCTAAATATATTAAACGGCCAATTGCAAGACTTGGAATTATGACGAAGTTTAGAGTTTCGGTGGCCTTTAATTCGATTTGAAAATTATTTATATTGACGTTAATGTCGGCATTATCAATGTCATCGTTAGTGTTTGGTATATCCATGGCAAATAAGTTTGAATATGCCAAAAATAAAACATTTAATAGCCGTGAATACAAGTATGCAATTGACATGTATTCACCAACTGAACAAGGCGGCCAATATATTCCCATTACTGGTGATGATATAGGACAATCAGGATATATTAATACTCAAAGTGAAGGCAAAGTATGATTGCCAAATAATTATTATGCACCAGGATTTTATGGGAACGCTTCTGGTAAAAATGATACAGACATGTTAGATGTATTGTACGATGGTGCCGCACCAAATTTGATACCTAATTTCTCATCAATCTTTGGTGACGGAGATTATTATTCTGGTATTGCAAAGCAATACTATTTATTAAGCTATTATGGATTTGATCTAGCTCATCTAGGGATGGACTCTGGAGCACTAGAGCAAAGTATGATTAGTGATAATAATATGGTGCATGGCACTGGTTTTTATCCAATGATTAGTGACTCAGTCGGAGAAAAAGCAGACGTTACATTTTTAAAAAATAAATCGATGACTAAAAGTATGTTAGATTTTACCGTAGGGGTTCCAGGATTAATGTCATCCAATCCATGATCAATTGCAGTTTCATTAATGCCAGAGAACAATAAAAATTTATGTGATGGTCGTACAAAGAACTTGATTGATGCACTTGGTAAAACCTATTATAACCCTGACAACCCATTAACCGGTGATAGTAAATTTTTTATTGCGCAAAAAGATAGTGATGAAAAAATTATTGGTTATATATTGAATAATAATACTTGTATCGATGATGCAAAATTATTTCCACCACCACTACCTGTTATATTAGATATTGAGGGTGTTCTAAATCCTGAATTTATAACATTTATTAATAATGCTTATGAACATTTCTCATTCAATGGCGGTTCACTATTAGATAATGATTATCAAGTAACATACAATAAGATTCCCTTAAAACCGGCCGACTCAACTAATAATATTTTGGGTGATGAGACATATACTTACATAGATGCTACCGGCGATAAAAACGGATCCACTTTTAGTTCCAAGAAAGTACCGCCAGAAAAAACTAGAATAATTGGTATCAAAGATAATAGCGAATATGTCCAACTATTAAATTCTGATGGTAAAAATTTGAAACCATTAATTGATAGTAGTAAATGTAATGACCCCAATAGCTATCCATTAATTGTTAATGCATTTGCTGCACATAAGTACAACTTAAAAATTGGTGATAAAATGGCATTTGACGTGAACAACGGTACTGATCGCATTCAAAAAAAGATAGACAAAGACACATCAATTAATAAAGTCATATTTAATATTGTAGGAATTAATACAACTTATCAAGGCGAGGAATATTTCACAAATCAACAATTAGCTAATAAAATTTTAGGATTACGTAGCAGCTTAGTGGATTTTTCACAATTGAATAAAACATTACACAATTATTACCCTAATAGTGAATCAACCCCTATTATTCCAGATACCGGTTGAGATGATCCTTATGGATGAGATGCCTTTAAAGGTGGATATCGCATTCCAATCGTCGGTACCAAGACTCAAGATATTCATACTTCCATTCTTAATGATTTAACATCTAACATTACTAATGATCAGCAAATAGGTTTCAATCCAACATACGATTACATTAATAATGGTAAAGAAAAAGATGGAGCCAAGATAAACCCTTATGGATTTAATGGTGTTTTTACGGAGAGATCTAATGGCAGCGCAATCTTAAATGGTGGTTTTAATTTATATTCACCATCTGGTATCTATCCAGGCGACGACTCACTTACCTCTGAACAGGTAATGAACGTTTTAAAAGTATCTGATAATTTAGAACTCGCCAACATTATGTCGGGTATGTTTAAACCACAAGACCCTACGCATAGTACGGCACTAGGCCAACAAATTCATAACGCCTTTATCGCATGATCTACTTCTACCGCTGATGACGACACAGTAAAGGCGTTATATAAAACAATGACTGATTATGCAGAACAATTTGTACAAGCAATTAGCGATCCAGCTCTTTTTGGAAATACAGCATACGTAACTCTAGTTTCGGGAGCATTAGACAAAGACTCTACTAATTTAATCTTCCAAAACTTATCTAATACCGTATCACAGGTAGAATATACTGTGTTAGTGATTATTTCAGTGATGGTAACAATTATTGTCATGTTAATTACAATTATGTTAATTGGCGATTCTAAACGTTTAGCGGTCATTCTAAAATCATTAGGATATAGCGATCGAGAAAACATTACTTCGTTCTTATCCATTTATATCCCAGTGATTGTTTTAGGATTAATATTTGCGGTTCCATTATCATTTGGTTTAATCGCTGCATTTCAGACAATGATTTTTAATGGTGCTGGCATTTTATTACTAGGTACAATTAAATGGTGACACTTTGTGGTCGGGTTGCTGGCAGTAGCTACCGTCCTAGGAATTAGCGGGCTTGGTGGTTATCGTTCGTTAAGTCGAGACAGATTAGTGGAGGCGATTAGGTAAATTATGAATATAGTAGATACTAAAAAGGTTGAAGAAGGCCAAACTAAAGAACAACATCTTGATTCGCTTCAAGAGAGTTTAAACAAGCACGTAAATCAAATCAAACACAATGATGAACAAATTAAACAATTAGAAAATCGTCTTAGTCAAGTAGAGATTCAAACAAAAGGCGCTTATAAAATTATCCGTAAATACAACCAGGGTATGGGTAAATTTATTTGCGCCAATAACCGTTTAAAAGGTTTAGCACTAGCGATTCAATATTCTATTAAACGTAATGAATTAGCTACTCAAGTTAAAATGGATCGATTAACAGCGGAGCAATTATTTGAATATATAAAATACATTGAAGATACTAGCGACGGAACTTCGGTACCGTTCGATTTTAAAGTAGTAAATCATATTAATGCATCAACTAGACGATGGTTACATAAACGTAACAAATTAGCATATTTTAATAATATTAAACTTCCAAATGCTTCCGGTCCAAAGAAAATGTATTGGACGCTTAGAACTAATAAACTTGCAAAAGATATTGAGTATTATGAAGATTACATTAAGGATTTGAAGTCATCTTTTGCAAGTAAATTTCATGCCAAGTTAATTAGACGCTTAGAAAGAGTAGTACACGATAAACGTATTACGAAACAAATGGAATCTGAATGTTTAATTGATTTAAGAGATGTATGCAAATATTACAGTAACGGGACACTTGCCATTAAAGTTCTAAAAGATGTAAACTTACAAATTGACGCTGGTGAATTCGTAGTTATTCTTGGTCCGTCAGGTAGCGGTAAGACAACTTTATTAAATATTATTTCAGGGATGGACACCGCCACTTACGGAATTACTGTAGTGAACAATGTAAATTTAATTAGTATGACTCAAGCTCAGCTGACAAATTTCCGTAGAGATAATATTGGTTATGTTTTCCAACAATACGGTTTATTACCAAACTTAACAGTTAGAGAAAATGTAGAAATTGGGGCTAACTTACAAACCGATAAAGAAAAAAGGATTGATATTGATGATCTATTAAGAACGGTTGGTATTTACGAACATCGCAATAAGTTCCCTCATGAATTATCTGGCGGACAACAACAACGAGTATCGATTGCAAGAAGTGTGGCTAAGAACCCTAGTTTAATCTTTGGCGATGAACCAACTGGTGCGGTTGACGAAGAGATGAGTAAACAAATTATGCAGTTATTTGTGGACGTCAATAAAAAATATAAGACAACTATCATTATTGTTACCCATAATATCATCTTGTCAGGGTTAGCGACTAAAGTTATTAAGGTGCATAATGGTCGAATTGATAAAGTTATTTTGAATGATCATCCCAAAAAAGTCCTTGATTTAGATTGAAGCAAACAATAAACCTGCTTTTTTCTATATCTATTAATTATTTTTATATATAATAAACCCCCAATTATGGCTAAAGCTAAAGGTTTATATCGTATTAATATTTTCGCACCATACCGTCGCATCTTAAAGAGGGCGAAGGCTGTTGCTAATAAGACCGAAGCATTAAAGAATAAGTATCGTACGATGTCTAACCGTGATTTATCTAATATGACTAATATTTTCTTAGACGAATTAAAAAACGGTAAATCCCTTGATGATATCATGCCTGAGGCTTTTGCAGTTGCTCGGGAAGCGTGTTTTCGAGTTCATAAGCTCTTTGCCTATAAAGTCCAAATCGTCGGCGCAGCCATCGTTCATTTCGGTGATTTTGCGGAAATGTATACCGGAGAGGGTAAAACATTAACCCTAGTAATTGTGGCATATTTGAACGCTTTGCTAAAGCAAGGAATTCACATTGTTACCGTAAACGAATACTTAGTACAACGTGATGCTAAATTTTGTGCGCAAGCTTTAAACCCATTAGGCATTACCGTTGGTTACAACATCTCTAGTTTGGAGCCAGATCAGAAGCGAGCAATGTTTGCTTGCGACATTACGTACACCACTAACTCAGAACTAGGATTTGATTATTTAAGAGATAACATGGTACACGATTACAAGGAGAAGGTTATTCGTAACTTAAACTTTGCAATTATTGATGAAGGTGACTCTATTTTAATTGATGAAGCTCGTACACCCTTAATTATCGCCGGGCAACCAAAACGTGATGTATCCATGTATGTTCAAGTTGATCAATTTGTAAAAACTTTGAAGCCAGACGATTATAAGATAGACCCCGAATCCAATTCCATCATGGTTACTGATAGTGGAGTTAAGAAAACCGAGAACCGCTATAAATTAAAGAATCTATTTGCAATCGAGAACTCTGATTTAATTCACAAAATTAAAAATGCGTTAATGGCTAACTTTGTTTTTGAAGTTGGTGTAGAATACATTGTAAGAGATGACAAGATCGCTTTGGTTGATCAATTTACCGGCCGTGTTCTTGAAGGCCGTAGTTATAATGCCGGTTTACACCAAGCGATTCAAGCAAAAGAATACGTAAAGATCGAACCAGAGAATGTAGTTGTAGCTACTATTACTTATCAATCATTCTTTCGTTTATATAAAAAGCTAGCGGGTTTATCTGGAACTGCCATGACTGAGGCTGAAGAGTTCATTAAAATTTATAACATGGTTGTCGTACCAGTACCGACAAATAAACCAAACATCCGCAAGGATATGAATGATTATATATTTGCAAACAAAATAAGCAAGTGACATCACGTAGTAGCGGAAATTGAAAAAGTACATGCTACTGGCCAACCAATTCTAGTGGGTACCGCATCCGTTGAAGATTCTGAAGAATTATCGAAATATCTAAGAAACAAAGGATTGAAGTTTGAAATGTTAAACGCTAAAAACAATGCTCGTGAAGCTGACATTGTTGCACAAGCAGGACAAAAAAATTCTATTACGATTTCAACTAATATGGCTGGTCGAGGTACCGATATTAAATTAGGCGAAGGTGTGGCCGCACTTGGTGGTTTATATGTTATTGGTACTGAGAGACATGAATCTAGACGAGTTGATAATCAATTACGTGGTCGTAGCGGTCGTCAAGGCGATAATGGTATTACACGTTTCTTCATTTCGTTGCAAGACACATTGTTTAGACGTTTTGCAACTGACAAGATTGATAAGTCAAATGATAAAATTGATAATGATTTCTTCGATTCATGATTCTTTACCCGTTTGTTAAATTCCACTCAAAAAAAAGTAGAAGGAATTAACTTTGACACTCGTAAGAACTTAATTGATTATGATAGTGTATTGAGTAACCAGCGAGAATTAGTTTATAAACAACGAGATCAGGTTTTAAAGAATTCTGATAATACAAGTATTATCAAAAATATGGCTAGAACAGTTGCTAAAGATTTATCTTCAATGTTCAAGTCACCAAAAAATGAAATTTATGTTGATCATGAAAAATTAGCAAACGCTTTAAACACAAAATTATTTAATACAAATTTAATTAGCCCAGACTACTTTCGAGAAAAAACTACAATAGAAGCAGAAGAAATTATTTTTGAATTATTAACTTTAAGCGTGGATACTAGAATCCGTATGCTTGGTGGTGAAAAATCAACCGGAATGATTCGCGATATGATGATTCAGAATTTAGACTTTCAATGGACCAATCATTTAGATCGTATGACAAAGATTCGTGAGGGTGTGTCGTTAAGATCATTAGAGCAAAGATCTCCTTTAAACATTTATGTTGAGGAAGCTGACTGAAATTTTAACGAAATGAAGAAGCGTGTAGCACATCAAGTATTAATCTCGTTGCACCGTGTATATATTCCTAAAGTCAATGAAGAGTTACACAATGAATTAATTAAAGTATTACCGGATATCGTTGCTACGGCGGTGACTAAATTACCTAATCAAACGATTGCTGGCGTCTTGAATACGGCACCTAATCTAAAGATTAATGTCCAACCAACTTCACCAAAAGATGCGCCATTCGTGCAAACTAGTCAAAAGAAAACCGATGCTAAACAAGAGTTATTAGACAAGATTAAAAAAGCTCAACAAGAACAATTGGAAAAATCAAAACAAGTGGATTTAACACCAAACGAAGCAAAATAATATGGTAAAGAAATTTAAATTGACTACCAATTTAATTCCTAAAGGCGACCAACCCCAAGCCATTAACCAACTAGTTAAAAATATTAAAAACGGAAACAAATCACAAGTATTACTAGGCGCTACCGGAACTGGTAAAACGTTTACCATTGCCAACGTAGTCAATCAAGTTCAACAAAATACTTTAGTAATTGTTCATAATAAAACATTGGCAGCACAGTTATATAGCGAGTTTAAAGAATTGTTTAAGAATAATCATGTGGAATATTTCGTATCATATTTTGATTTCTACCAACCAGAAGCCTATTTACCACATACCGACACCTACATTGAAAAGAGTGCGATGGTTAATCAAGAGATTGAAATGTTACGTTTATCTACGATAAATGCCTTAGCAAGTGGCGAGCCTACCATTGTTGTTGCTTCTGTTGCTTCCATTTATGCTTCCGTCGCACCAAGCGATTTTGAAATGTATAGGATTGTATTAACCAAAGGCATTGAACGTAATCTTAAACAATTACAATATGACTTGGTTAGATTACAATACGATCGAAACAATATCGATTTAAAACCTGGAACGTTTAGATTACGTGGAGATGTATTAGAAATTGCTCCTGGTTATTCCGATGCATTTACAATTAGAGTGTCTTTTGACGGAAATAAAATAGAAGACATTGCAGTGGTAGATTCACTAACAGGAGAAGTAAAAGAACGATGAGATACGTATGTATTGGTTCCAGCTAGTGAGTACATTATGAATAAAGATCGTTGGCAAGAATCAATGGAGCTTATTAAAGAGGAACTAGCGCAGAGATTAGACTATTTCAAATCAAATAATAAATTGTTGGAAGCACAGCGTCTAAAAGAACGAACTATGCACGATATTGAATCATTACAAGAACTTGGTTACTGCAATGGAATTGAAAATTATTCACGACATCTAGAATTAAGAAAGCCTGGTTCTACACCTTACACATTATTTGATTATTTTAAAAAGAATAATTGATTGATGGTGGTAGATGAATCACATATGACTATTCCTCAAGTTCGTGGAATGTTTAATACTGATCGTTCGCGGAAGCAAACCTTGGTAGACTATGGTTTTAGGTTACCATCAGCCATGGATAACCGCCCTTTAAATTTTGAAGAATTCCAAAATAAAATGGATAAGACTATTTATGTATCAGCCACGCCGAACGATTGGGAAATTCAAAAATCCAATAACACAGTTATTGAACAGATTGTTAGACCAACTGGTTTAGTTGATCCAACCATTGAGATTCATTCTTCACAATATCAAGTCGATGATTTGATTGTCGAAATTCAAAAGCAAATTAAAAAGAATCAAAGAACATTTGTAACAGTATTAACTATTAAGATGGCGGAGAACTTAGCGGAATACTTAAAAAAGCAAAAGATTAAAGTAATGTACATGCACAATGAACTTAAAACTTTAGAACGTTCGCGCATTATCAACGACTTAAGAAAAGGCAAGTATGATGTTATCGTGGGAATTAATTTATTAAGAGAAGGCTTAGATGTACCAGAAGTTTCTCTAGTAGCTATCTTTGATGCTGATAAACCAGGTTTCTTTAGAAATGATAAGGCATTAATTCAAACATTCGGTAGAGCTGCTCGAAACTCCGAAGGACGAATTGTACTATATGCTAACACTACAACTGAAGCAATGAAAATTGCCATTGATGAAACCAACCGTCGCCGTAATATTCAAATAGCTTACAATAAAAAGAATCATATTAAGCCAAAAACCATTGTTAAACCAATCATGGAAGATATAACTTCCAAAGAGGACGCAAAAGTGGTTGAGGCTTACTTTCAACATAAGAACAAAGTCGATTACAAAAAGCAAACTAAAGCAGTTAGCGTCTTACGTAAAGAAATGTTACAAGCTGCTGCAAATCGAGAATATGAAAGAGCAGCATACTTACGAGATATAATTATCGAATTAGAAGGGGACCAAAAGCATGCAGCAAAAGAAGATTAAATTATTTAGCTTATTATTAATGGCGACTACTCTAATTGCATCTATGACAGTTACGATTACTTCTTGTAGTATTGGTGAATCTAATAAACCGGATCAATATGATGATTATATTAATGAACGTAGTTTTTCATTGATGGTTCAAATTGACTCAGAACACGTATCGCTAGGAACGGCTTGAATCTTTAATAAAAATATTAATAATTCCAACGACTTTGAATATTACATGGCCACCAATGTACATGTATCTATTCCTTTTAATCCTCCTTTATCACTTCTTCATCCGACCATGTATCTAGGGTACAATAATAATTACAAAGTTCAAGCATCGATTCCAATCAGTCTTGATAGTTTTTTTTCAGTTCCTTTTTCTAACTGGACATTGTTAGGGCATGACAATACCACAAGACCAATGATTGTGCCGAATGCGACTTATGGCGAGAACTCATATGAATGCGATGTAGATTTTAATGTTTTTGATGTAAACTTTGGCGTTGAAAGTTACGTTACTCATAATGATCCACTAAGATCACAAGGTACTCCATTATTAGACAGATTGAGAAAATTAAATGAAGTAGCTCAAGAATCAAATAATCAAAAAATAATTACTCCGTTTGAGGACTCATCTTATCAAGTTGAACACAAAACATTACATGTAGGTGGTTTTCCACTAAGACCAACAACAAATAATAATAGTGCAGCGAAATGAGTGTATTATTCTACTAAATGTGCAGCAACGCATTTTGCACGTACCCC
>JAISKE010000006.1 GCA_031261045.1 Mycoplasmataceae bacterium
TTGTAGTTATGATAATGACGATGCATGTTGAAAAATTGCAATTAATCCGAATACGCAATACACTCAAATTCAAGTGGGTTTAGATTTGGATTGTGATTTATCATTAACTTATACTTCAGAAACCGGTGGGACCGCTATACCAATTACACTCGATCAACCAAGATTAGCAAACATACAAGATATTGGCACTGATATAGTTTATGAATATGCACACGATGTTCCAGCAGCCATAGATCAAGCGAAACAACAAATTTTAGATGAGCTAGGTGGTGGAAAAATAGCCACTGGACCGACTGCTGGAGCACGTTGATTCCCTTTATTCCAACCAATATGTAGTTTTCATAACATCTTAACACAAATCGGTGATCGCATAAACCCTACTAATAGTCCATCTAATCCCGGCGTTTCTCAAGAACAAATTGATAGTATTTGAGCTAACCCCGAAAGAACTGCATGGTCAGAATGGATGCAAACAGCAATCAATAAAGACATTAGCGATGCCACAGATTATGCAAAGATTGGTACGAACCAGGGGTTTGATTTTAACCGCGGCGATACAATGACTGGCGCTATTTTTAAAAATGATAATTCCGATTCTGCCCCAGCCTCTTTTTATTATTACAAAGCCATTGGTGATGGTGTTACATTGGCTACAAAATGATTGGACGATGATTATGATGGTGAAGGCTATCCCAAAACACTAGTAAATCCTAATTATGCATCAATAGATAATTATAATGATACCATCTACGGTGGTGGTGGCGTTGATACTGTTTATTACAATATGAAGGGTGACCCCGCATCGACTTATTTAAAATTTTGAAGATGGGAACCTCTAACTGGTACATACGTGCAAATACTATGAGAATCAGAGAATTATCAAGATTGAACGTTAAGCGCTGATATTTCTGGACCGTATAGTAGAGCTGCTTATAAATTATCAATAACTTTTTCTAATGATGTTGATGAAACACCACCAAATATTAGTGGGGGTTCCACATATCTAGTTACCTTCGGTATTGACCCAGATGAAAGATGAACAGCGGTAAGTAACCCTTATAGCAATGAAGTTGCTTTAGGTTACTATACACCAACATAAGATCACATATGAAAAAATATTTAATCGTTTTCGGAAGTTTATTATCACTTACACCAACATTCATTGGTCCATTATTTTCTCACAATGTAAGCAATATATCCCATAAAAACATCAACCAAAGTTCATACTCCTATAGTGATGAAGTCACTTTTGATTATGATTCTCCACAATTAAGAGGTTGAGGATTATCTAGTGGATCAATTACTTTTTCAATAAGAGAGCGTGACCCAACAACACATGATATGCGAGCTACAATAAAGTCTGTGTCTAACACTTTTTGCATTGACTCTAACGGAATCTTAAATATTTACCCTGCCTTTGATTATTATCCTGATCCAAGTAATCATGATGTACAATATCGTTGCACAATTGATACAATCGAATCTCTTGTTCCCGAAGCTATGACTCCTACTTCTTCGTCTTCTTTAAAAACGTTAGATATTTCATCAAGCATAACTTTGATAAAGAGTCGAGCGTTTGCAGGGTATAGGCAACTTACTGATGTTCACATTTTTGACGCTCACGAAATAGACGCTGATGTTTTTGATGAGTGCACCAATCTTCAAAACATTTATTTATATAACAATACTAATACAATCCCATTAACTACTGCTACCACATGACCGTCTGGTTATGAGGGTAAATTTTATGTTTCTGATAAAGAGGCATATGCTAAATATGGCGGTGATCTTACTCTTCTATGAAAAAGTTTTTACGATAATAATCAATTAATAAATTTTGACAGTTCACCTACTGCTAGTTATAAGCCCACTTTAACAATTTCAGATGATCCTAAAAAACAATATCTTGATATTGCTAATCAGAAAGTTGGTGAGAAATATTTTGATAACGCAATTACTATAACTAAAACTGACTCATCTGGTGTAAAGGACCCGGGTACGCTCAATGCTAGGTATGTAACAGGGGTATCAGTATTAGACACACAAAATTATCGCGAATTTAAGGACTGTGATTGAATATTATCAAGTCAAGTTCACCCTAACACCCTTGATTTATATCTCAATCCTTTTTCTACCACTATTCCTTCGGAAGGTAAGTTTCTATTAAAAATTACCATATATGATTTTATGTTTTCACTTTATGATAGAAAAGAAGATTTTAGTCATGGTCCATCCATATATGTTCCAATATCATTTATAGAAGATCAACCACATGTTTCTGATCATTTTCCATATGGTTCAATTAATAATATTATATTAAACACTAATTATTTTGAATTTACGGTTCCGTATAATTCAAAAAGAGATAATATTTTCTATATTGGATCATATATACCTTCAGATAATATTGAAACATATTATCAAACATCTACTATACAATTGGAATATAAAAACGATTTAATTGCAAAGCATCATTTTATATTTAATAACGATAATGGTTATGTATTTATTCCACACAAAACGTCAGGCGTCTTTGAAATGGCATTACTTTGTTCAAACGGCGAGCATTTATCTGCATTTGGGATTAAATTTGTTAAAATGAAAAAGCACATCAATTGGAAATGGTGATACACTGTAGCTGTAACCTCAGGTGGAATAATCGTGGTTTTGGCTATCGTTTTGCCACCCACTTTAATTAAGAGACATAAAAACCACAAAGCGTACAAAAAAACATAAATAATGACATAAGCAACATTAAATATTACTTTTTCACTAACTAACGAACAATTCAAGTGATAAGCAATATATTTGCCTATTTGATAATTAATATAATTAAATTAATTATAATAGTTATAAATATGATTGAATAAAGACGGAATATAAATGGATTAGTGCTGATTACTCATTTGTGATCCTTTCCCATTCTGCGTGTATTGATCTGTTAGGAATTTTATACGCATTTTTCTCTGTACGTTATATATTTCGATGCTGTCATTATTTTTAATGTATCCCTATTGATTGGGGTACGATTTCAATTAATTGTTAGTCAAAACTAATTTTAAAGTCCATTGGCTTTTTTATGGGAACTTAGGGATTAACATCGACTTTACAGTCGGCACGGGGGGGGGTTTACAGTCGGCACAATCCATAATTGACATATTGCGCTCATTTTATGATATAATCATAGTGAAGAGGTAGTTATGAAAAAGCAAGTTAAAAAAATGAGTAGAAAATTAAAATTGTTAATTGGAGGATCAGTAGGAGTTGTCTGTGCTGGTGCCATTGCCGGGACAATTGTTGGAGTAAACCATAAAAAACACAGAATAATAACAATGAATAATGTGCTTAGTGTTAAGGACACAATTTTACGTTCTATGGCTAAAACTTATTCTGATACAATGAGCTCCTCAGAATTAAAGGAACGTGTATTAGCGGTAGATAAAGATTTGACTAAAATTGCTCAGAGCAACGATATTAAAGTTGAAGACAAATACAAACAAATAGTTCAATATGGACTTGAATACAATTGCGACACTACTGATTGATATGGTGTAACTAGTGAAATAAATGCTCTAGAATCAAATGCTATGACAGGATTGAACAAAGCACAAGCGGCGGCATTTGATGAACAAAGAAATAATTTGAATGATTTAATTAACCAATGTCGCGATAGTGCATCAGACGCTGACGCTACAGCACAAGCTCTTAAATCACATTTGTATGACGTAATGCTATCACATAAAACTGAAGATTTGGAG
>JAISKE010000101.1 GCA_031261045.1 Mycoplasmataceae bacterium
CTAGCCCCGATGATGGGATTGTCTAGTTCTCAATTCCCTAATTTTACTTTTAAGCTTTTATTTATCATAATAAATCCTCGCTCTCAAATGCTGGTCCAATCTTACAAACTCGTATTAATCCATTTTTAGCTTTGATAGCACAACCCATACCAGCACCAAACCCGCATCCCATCCTGGCTTCCAACGATAGTTGTCCTTGTTTACAATTCTTATAAACTGCTTTCATCATATTCATCGAACCACAAGTGAAGTAATACATGTTTTGTCATTGGTGTTTTTTAATTACATCTACGACATTGCCTTTAAAACCGTAAGATCCATCGTCAGTACAAATAATGGCGTGCTTATTTAATCTCTTTAAAAAAGTTGCGTGGGGTACGTAAGATTTGTTTTTATAACCAACAACCATTCGATATTTAACTTTTTGACGATCTAATTCATTAGCTAAACACAAAACGGGATTAATCCCAGCGCCACCGGCTACTAATAATGGCATACCTTGTTTTTTATTGTATTGGTAACCGTTACCTAAATCAATTAGTAAACTTAATTTTTTACCAGGGATTAACGTAGTTAACTTATCAGTTCCGTTACCAACTATTTGATATAAGAAACTAAATTGCTTTGTATCATAATAAGCTGGTGCCATTGGTCGTCTTAAATAGAACCCCGGTATTTTAAGCATGAAGAACTTGCCTGCTTTGATCCAGTTAGTTGGCCCTTTTAAAGTCAACACATAAGTTTCTTTAGCAACTTGTTTATTTTCCACAATGACATAGTTAACGATCTTACTCATGAGTACCTTCATAAACTATTTTACCATTTAATAAGGTGTATTGTACTTTACCATAACACTCTCAGCCATTGAATGGGGTGGATCTGCCTTTAGAAATAAATGTTCTGCTATCAATTGTTCACTTTTGATTAAAATCAACAATCGCTAAATCCGCCGGCTGGTTAACTTTAATCTCGCCACCTTTAATTTTAAATATGCGAGTTGGGTTGCTACACATTAATTCCATCATCCTAGCAAAGCTAATTCTTTCATTTCTCACAAAATTAGTATAGATTAAAGCCAATGAAGTCTCTAAACCGACTACCCCATTCAATGCTTCATCATAAGTCGCAATTTTTTCTTGAATACTATGCGGAGCATGATCAGTTACTACCATATCGATCGTACCGTCCATTAATCCATGAGCCATTGCTTCTTGGTCTTCGCGAGGCCTAATTGGTGGATGCATTTTAAATGACCCTTCGTGACGCATTGTTTCTTTATTAATTAATAAATGGTGCGGAGTTACTTCACAAGAAATCTTATCCGTCTTATGTTTTCTAATTAAATCTAAACTATTCTTAGTCGAAACGTGACACACATGATATTGACATCCGGTTTCTTCGGCTAGTTTTAAATCACGACCAATTTCAAACTCTTCGGTATCAATGTCTTCATTATTATGTAATTCACAATGTGCCACAATTGGTTTACCAACTGTCTTCCCAATTTCCATAGCTTCTTCCATAATATCATCGTTAGCCAACCCGACTCCGTCATCGCTGAAAGCAAAGCAATTTGGCGCTAAAGCTTCCATGTCCACTACGTGGTGTCCTTGTTCTTTTAAAGTTATGGAAGCATATGGCAGCACATGAACTACGGCATCTTTATTAATTAAGGTTTGTAGATATTGTAAATGTGCTTTATTGTCGGTAACTGGATTTAAATTAGGCATACAACAAATGGTGGTAAATCCACCAGCTGCTGCGGCTTGTGTTCCGGTTTTAATAGTTTCTTTATATTCAAAGCCTGGTTCTCTTAAATGAACATGCACATCAATTAATCCAGGAATAATTGTCATTCCGCGTGCGTTAATAATATTAGTATTGATCTCGTCAATCCCCGTATCAACTTCTTGCACTAAACCTTGTTCATTAATAAGAATGTCCAATCGTGATAATTGGCTTTTATAAAATACAGTCCCATTCTTAATTAATGTACGCATATTATTTTAATGCCCTCGCGATAACCGCCATACGAACATAAACTCCATTCTCCATTTGTTTAAAGATTCTGGCTTGTTTGCATTCGACAATGTCGTCATTGATTTCTACATTACGATTAAAAGGTGCGGGGTGAATAATGATGGCATTTGGTTTCATCAACTTCACACGTTGCGCGTTTAATCCATACTGGGTGTTATAAGCGTTAATTGAAATCTTCATCTTCTCGGTTAATCGTTCATTTTGAATTCTTAATAAATTAATGACATCCGCAGATTTAACAGCTTTATCAAAATCAGTATATTCATATTCATGATCTTGAAATTCTTTTGGAGCAGAAATCATGACATCCATCCCTAGTCTTCGCATCACTTCGATATTAGAATGCGCCACACGCGAATGTTTTATATCGCCCACGACTAGAACTTTCAATCCTTTAAATTTACCAAACTCTTGCTTGATAGTTAATAAATCCAATAATGTTTGGGTGGGATGGTCTTGAGTTCCATCGCCCGCGTTAATTAATGGCGTTTTAATATTTTTTAATTCTTGATATCACTCGTTCTGCGCACTGCGAACAACTAAGGCATCAACACCAAAGGAAGCAAATGTTTTAACCGTATCGTAGAAGGTTTCGCCTTTATTAACTGATGAAGTAGCAATTTGGAAATCAATGGGTTTACAGCCTAATCGAT
>JAISKE010000094.1 GCA_031261045.1 Mycoplasmataceae bacterium
CGATGGATTTTGCTACCACCATCACCAATGAAGTAATTGCTAGTAAAAAATATGAAAGTTTTATTACTGAAGGCCAAATTTTTAAAATTGAAGAGAAGTCCTTTAAAGAAGGTTCTACCTTCTTTATTATCTCCATCAGCAACTATGAAGACGCTTTTGTGTTAAGAGCCTTTGAAGATTCGCCAAAGAATGATAATAAGTATCGTCAAAGAACAGATTTACCTTTAGCTTACCTTAAAACATTCAAAGTTGGGAATTGAGTTAGAGTCGGATTTAGATTTGCACCAATGACTAATTTTAGCAAGGAGCCTAGTGGTAATATTTTTGCCATGATTAGTATTCCGACTCCGGACAAATACATTCGTAAAGATGATGCACCGCTGCCACGCATTGAATTAATGATGCACACTAATATGTCTACTTTAGACGGACTAGCAGATCCTAAAACTATTTTTAAAACAGTGAGCAAATATAATCAACCAGCGATTGGTTTCACTGATCGTTTTAATGTACATGCTTATCCATCTATTTATAACGAGGCTGTTAAAACTAATGTTAAACCAATCTACGGCGTAGAGTTTAATGTAATTAATCGTGAAATACAAATTGTAGAACGACCTTTTGACTTAGACCTATCAGAAGGCGAATATGTAGTATTTGATATTGAAACCACTGGATTAAATAATGAATTTGATGAAATTACTGAATTTGGTGCTATCAAAGTTAAAAATGGTGTGGAAATTGATCGTGTAGATTGATTGATTAATGTGGAGAAACCGCTATCCAATAAAATTAAAGAAAAAACGCACATTACTGATGAAATGCTTGAAGGCAAACCTAAAATTAAAGAAGTATTACAAAACATTGTTAAATTTATTGGTAAAGATCCTTTAATAGCACACAACGGTATTAATTTCGATATGCGTTTTCTAAATAAAAAGCTAATTCAAAATAATATGGCACCATTAAATAATACCATCATTGATACGATGTTATTATCTTATGCAATAGATACTGATATCTCTCGTCATGCACTTGGTGTCATAGCCCATCACTATCACATTATGTATGATGAAGTTATTGCTCACCGTGCAGATTTCGACGCCGAAGCTTTATACAAAGTTTGACAAGTGATGATCGGTAAAATGCGTAAATTAGGCATTAACAATATTAATGAAATTAATATTAAATTACAGAACAAGGAATTACATTACAACCACTTCGGTTATTATCTAGAAGTGTATGCTAAGAATCAAAAAGGAATTAGAGATATTTATAAATTAGTGTCTTCATCTCACACGGATAACTTTCATAAAAATCCACGAGTATATTTAGAAGAACTAAAGAATGAACGTCGTAATTTAATTATTGCTAATCACCCTACCGAAGGCAACATTTGAGATATTGCTATAAATGGTAGCGCCGAGCAGTTAAATGAAGCACTTAAGTTTTATGATTATATTTATGTAACGTCACCTAGAAATTTATTACATGCAATTAATCGTGCTGACATGACCGAAAGTGATATCCGTGCCATCATTAAACGTGTCATCATTGCTGCCAAGAAACTTGATATTAAGGTAATTGCGGTTAGTGATGCTTATTATCTTGATCCAATTGATGAACTACCGCATGCCATTATGGTTTTTGCGAAACGAATTGGTGGTGGCAGCCATCGTTTGTTCAGACATAATGAGGATAACAATATATTACCAGAACTTCATTTAAGAACTACGGAAGAGATGTTGAAAGAATTTGCTTTCTTAAAAGACGAAGAACTTATTAATAACGTAGTTATTAATAACGCTTACCATTTTGTAAAACAAGTGGATGATAAAATAGAACCAATTAAGAAAGGTTCATTTAGACCAAAGATTGATGATGTATCTGACAAACTAAAAGAAGTGGTGTATAATCGCGCCCACGAGTTGTATGGAAATGAATTACCACAAAACATTACTGATCGTATTAAACATGAACTTAACATGATTATTGGCGAAGACTATTCCATTATTTATTGAATTTGTTATGAACTAGTAAAACGAACTTACGAAGACGGTTATATCGTTGGTTCCCGTGGTTCGGTCGGTTCATCTTTCGTCGCTTTTCTATGCGGCATCTCTGAGGTTAACCCATTACCAGCTCATTATTATTGTAAACATTGCAAACATGTAGAATTTGTCGATCCTAAGCGGGACGATTATCATGATGATGGTTATGATTTACAAACAACTATTTGTCCAACTTGTGGCAAGCAAATGGAAGGCGAGGGCCACAACATCCCTTTTGAAACATTCTTAGGATTTAAGGGTGACCCTAAAGTTCCGGATATTGATTTAAACTTTTCTGGTGATTATCAAGCTAGAGCGCATAATTTCATTCGTGAAAAATTTGGAAAGACTCATACATTTAGATCAGGTACCATTTCCACTGTTGCAGAGAAAACAGCTATGGGTTACGTACGTAATTACTTCGAAATGACACAACCAGAAGACATTCCTAAGGACTCTTATATTAATCAAATAGCCATGCGTTGTGTGGATGTAAAGAGAACTACAGGTCAACACCCTGGTGGAATCATTATTGTTCCTAAAGAATATGATATTCATGACTTTGCACCATACAACCATCCAGCTGATAAAATTGATATGGATTGATACACCACTCATTTTGATTTCAATAGCATGCACGATCAGTTATTAAAGTTTGATATTCTAGGTCATGATGATCCGACATCTTTATTGATGTTACAAAATATGACGGGTAAAAATATCAAAGATATTCCCTTCCATGATGACCAAGTATTAAAACTTTACAACTCATTAGAATCAATTAACGTGAAACCTGATGATATTATGGGAGTGACGATCGCTTCAATCGGTTTACCGGAATTCGGAACACCGTTCGCAAGACGAATGTTATATGACGCCAAACCAAGTTCATTTGGTGATTTAGTGCGTATTTGTGGTCTGGCCCACGGAACTAATGTCTGAGACGGTAATGCCAAAGATTTATTAATGAAGGATAAATTTAAACTATCGGACATTATTACTTCTCGTGATACAATCATGCAATACTTAATTAGCAAGGGAATCGATAACGGTACTGCCTTCCATGTAATGGAAGATGTGCGTAAGGGTATTAAATATACTAAGGACAAACCAAGCAACATTAAATCCGAATATTTGCCGACGTTGGAACAACACGGTGTGCCGCTTTGATATATTAAATCTTGTGAGAAAATTAAATATCTATTTCCTAAAGCTCATGCCACCGCTTACGTAATGATGTCGTGACGCATTGCTTGATTTAAGATTCACTTTCCATTAGCTTTCTACGCGACTTATTTCTCAGTTCGACCAGCGGTATTTGATTTAATGACTATCGTTAAAGGTCCCGCCGATGTTAAAAAAGCCATTCTTAATATTGAAGGTAAAATTAATCGTCACGAAAATGTTACTACTAAAGAGAAGGATTTACGGGTAGTCTACGAAGTAGCTTTAGAAATGTACGCTCGTGGATATAAATTAGAAAATATTAGTTTAAATAAATCTAAAGCATCACAATTTATTGTCGGGGAGAAATCGATTATTCCACCATTTACATCCATTGACGGATTGGGTGATGCGGCAGCAGACTCGGTTATTATTGCCAGACAAACAAGACC
>JAISKE010000065.1 GCA_031261045.1 Mycoplasmataceae bacterium
CATCTTTATTTGGCTCCTTATTAAGATTTCTTAACTGTTCGATATCGAATTTATTATATTTCTTTGGTTTAGCATACACAACGTTAATTACTAAATCACCATTAGCATTTGCGCCAAACATTTTATGTTTTAGATTTTTAATTCCAAAGCCACTTACAGTAATTTCTTCGCCGTTAGCTGTATTAGATTTTAATTCCACTTCCTTAATGCCGTAAGGTGTGGGAATCTTAATACGACCGCCAGTAATCGCCATCACTGGATCGACTAATACTTTGGCATTCAAGGTATTGTCTTTACGTTTGAAGATACGAGATGGTTGCACATATACCGTAAGGTATAAATCACCAGTGTGAGAACCAATAGAATTACCTTTACCTTTAAAAATTAAGCGTTGACCATTACTAATACCGGCATCAATATTTAGCTCAACAGTTTCTTCGGTTTCAATATATTTTTTACCACGGCAAACATGGCAAACTTTAGAAATAATTTTACCTGTGCCTTGACAATCAGGGCAATATTCTTGAGACTCCATAACACCAAGAATGGTACGATGTCTAGTCATAACCACACCAGTACCATGACATTTAGGACAAGTTTTAATATCACTTGGTGATTCTGCCCCTGTACCGTGACAATGAGGACAATCATGTTTTGTTTTCATTTTGACAGCATGTTTAGTTCCTAAAATGCTATCAAGAAAACTAATAGTTAAATTACCTTCAATGTTTAATTCATAAATGCTTTGATTAGATTTTTGACGTCTTTGTCTTTGTTGACCGCCACCGAATAAATCGCCAAAAATATCTCCAAAACCACCACCATTGCCGCCAAAAGAGAATTTAACATTACCCCCACCGTTACCGAACATTTCATTAAAGATATCAAAAGGATTAGACCCTCCGGTTCATCCTTGTTGATTTAAACCGTCATGTCCATATTGATCATAAGTAGCTCGCTTGTTAGAATCACTTAACACTTCATATGCTTCATTGACTTCTTTAAACTTTGCTTCAGCATCTGCCGCTTTATTGCGGTCAGGATGGTATTGCATCGCAAGACGACGAAAAGCACGCTTGATTTCATCAGGCGTAGCCGATTTAGGAATACCTAGTATTTCATAGTAGTCTCTTTTAGTTGCCATGGCATAGATTATATATCATAAATTAGCAATCTAACCATTAAAGTGCTAACAGGTTACATATTACCATAAATCCGCTTTATAAAACACACCTTAAAAGGTATAATGTTTAACTAGAAGGAATTATGAAGAAAAAGCAACTTATTAAATTAATGATCGTGCCCGTTGGGATAGTATTAACCGGTGGCTGTGTGGCTGCTTTAGCTACGGCTTGCCAACCAAAGCCAACTCCTCCGCCCCCTAAGAGAAAAGATATTGATATTTCAAACTTAATAAAAGGTGACGCAGGCACCTGTACTAATATCAATCAATCCATAATAAAATTCAATTTTATGGATACTTTACAATATCAATGGAAAATGTCGGCCGCAGATGATTCTTTCCCTATGCTGGCTTATTTTGATTCAAATTTTGTGTTAAGACATACCAATAATAGCCCGATGCAAGGTTTCACCCCAGGACAAAAGTTTGAGTTTGATAGTAGCTGAAATTGGACCGGGATACATTTTTATACCATGTCCGATCAATCTCTGCAGTGGACTTGTGTAGATGATTCGGTTGGGTTTTTTAACGTAATTGCTAATTGAATAACATTCTCTGTGTTGAAATAGATCATATTTAGTTGTGACAAAATCGCTTACGTTTTACACAATCTAACCATTAAAGTGCTAACGATAAGGTTTTCACTTCTTAGAGCGAATAACAGCAATCTCTTCATTATATAATGGCTCACCATTGTAGTACGGAGTCTCTAAAATCTTGGGAATGTCTTTTAGTCTAGGGTCATACACTCACTTAAAAAGATTATCAAAACCAATGGTTCCATAACCAATATTTTCGTGGCGATCTTTGTGTGTGTTACAGGCATTCTTAGAATCATTTAAATGAATTACTTTCAAATATTTTAAACCAATTAATTTATCAAAGCTATTTAAGAATTTATCAATGTCTGCATCGTCATAACCAGCATCATTAATATGGCATGTATCAACGCAAACCCCAATTAAATGTTTCTTCTCTACGTTTTTGATAATGGCGGCTATTTCTTCTAATGTACGACCAATCTCTGAACATTTACCAGACATGGTTTCCAAACAAATCACTACGTGACTATTATCTTTATTAATTTTATTTATACTATGAGCAATGTTAATAATTGCTTCTTCACGAGTATTATTAGTGGCGTTCCCAGGATGTAATACAAGATATCGGCAACCAATGGCATGAGTACGATAAATTTCCGTCTTTAAAGTTTGAACACTAATTGCATTTCGACGAGCATCACTAGTTCCAATGTTAACAATGTAAGGGGCATGTACCACTAAATTATTGATATCAATGTTATGTTCTTTTAAACCTTTATGGAATTCTTCTATATGTAACAAACTTAAAGCGGCGCGAATGGAGTTTTGTGGCGCACCAGTATAAATCATGAAAGTATTACTACCATAACTCAATGCTTCTTCCAAACTATCAATCAGATAGCCTGGTTTAGACATACTAACATGGCTACCAAGCAGAATGTCGGACATTAAATGCCTACTTTTCTATAAATGTAAGTCACTTTCTTAAAGTAATAATCTAAAGTAAAACAATTTTGGATTTCTTTTTTAGTTAACTTATTCATAACATCTTTATTCTTTAATAATAAGTCTTCAAATTGAATATTGTTGTTATATGCTTCCATGGCAATTGGCTGTACTAAATCATAAGCCGTTTCACGAGTTAAACCTTTTAAGATTAATTGATTCATAACTCTTTGAGTAAAGATTACGCCATGAGTCAAATAGATATTATTAATCATTTGCTTTGGATAGACAACCAAGTTATTTAAAACATTAGTGTAACGAGTTAACATGTAGTCTAATAGGATTGTAGCATCAGGTAACATGATTCTTTCGGCAGAGGAATGTGAAATATCCCTTTCGTGTCATAGCGGTACATTTTCATAAGCAGCCACCATATAACCTCTTAATACTCTAGCGCAACCACACATGTTCTCACTAGCAATGGGATTACGTTTATGAGGCATGGCAGATGAACCCTTTTGGCCTTTAGCAAAAAATTCTTCTAGTTCGTGGACTTCAGTACGTTGCAAATGTCTAATCTCAGTAGCGATTTTTTCAATGGTTGATCCGATTAAAGCTAAGACGCTAAAATATTCTGCGTGATTATCTCTTTGAATAACTTGCGTAGCAATGTTTGCTTCACCAATCCCTAATTTCTTACAAACATAAGCTTGCACTGCTGGTTCATTATTAGCAAAATTGCCAACTGCTCCAGATAGTTTACCGACTTCCATATTATTAGAAGTAAATATAAATCTTTCGATGTTACGATTCATTTCGTCATACCATAGTGCTCACTTTAAACCAAAACTAGTGATGTCGGCATGAATTCCGTGGGTTCTACCAATACAAGGAGTGTGACGATATTGTAACGCCTTAGCTTTTAACACAGAAGCGAAAGCCATTAAGTCTTTCAAAATGATGGCATCAGCTTGTTTTAATAGGTAACCATTAGCAGTATCAACGACATCAGTAGAAGTTAAACCATAATGTACTCATTGTTTCTCTTGGCCTAAAGATTCACCAACGCTTCTAGTAAAGGCTACGATATCATGATGGGTGATTTTTTCTAATTCATTAATACGTTGGATATTGAACTTGGCTTTCTTGCGCATTTGCAATACATCTTTTTTAGGAATTACTCCTAAAGTGCTTCAAGCTTCGCAAGCTAATAGTTCAATTTCTAAATAAGCTTTGAACTTATTCTCAATTGTTCAAATATCAGCCATTTCTTTTCTACTATAACGATCAATCATTAGTGTCCTTTAAAAGTTATTTTTCTTAACCATATTATTATATATAATACTTTTCATGAAAAAACAAATCGGGAAGAACAAAAAGAAATTCTCCCTTCGTGAATTTATTTGATTGGGGTTTAACTATACAGTTGGTATTGGGTTTATTGGTACTGTTGGTATTTTAGGTAACGGTAAAGCTTTTGGTAATGATCAAAGTGGTGTTGGTCTGAATACCCTATGAATCCTAGCTATATTAGGAATTATTGCCGGGATCATCGCTTGAGCATTTGCCAAGATGTCACGAATTTATAAGTCTGCTCAAAATGGTGGGGCATACATCTTCGTTCGTGGCACTTTCGGTAAATTCCTCGGGATCTTTGTCGCTTTCATGATGTATGTTGGGATGCCGTTTATGATTACTAATCAAGTCATGATGATGATCAAAGGTAGTTTCTCGCCAAGCTTCGTGGCTGATTTAGGTGGAAACCATGCCTGATTCGTTCTAGATTTTGGTTCATTTACTGATTTATGGTTAGATTTAATTGGTATTGCGATATATATGAGTTCTGCTTTAATTATTTTTGGTGGAATCAGGATTTATAAGAAATTTGCTAATACGACTGCTTTCATTAAATGGGGTGCGGCTGCACTTTTAATTCTTGTAGCAATTATTATGATGTTTGCTGATGTGTCAACTGGTGATAAAGCGGCAAACATTAAAGCATGAGGAGGAGCAACGGGCTTTAGTATTGGCAAGATTATGACAACCTTCAGTACTTGCTTTTATTTCTTTGCAGGTTTCGAAATTTTCTCCACCGCTGGTGCTAACGTAGAAAATCCTAACCGTAATATTGGTTTGGGAGTTACTCTAATTATGATCATTTCAACCATTTTTTACATTGCGATCATGTTTATCTTCTTTATGTCAATTGCACCAAAGGATTTCTCACAAAATGCTACCATGTCTGCGTGAAACACTTGGTTTAATAAAGATGGATCAAAATTTAGATGAATGTACTATCTCGGACCAGTGACGATTATTATTAGTGCCATCTCTTTAAAGATTAATGCGGCAATGCAAAACTCCTTGTATGGTGGTACGGCTTTACAACCATTATGTGTGGAAGGTTATTTCCCAGAGAGTATGGGTAAGTTAAATAAAGATGGGCTTCCATTAAAAGCATCAATGGTTAACCTAGTAATTGTAGGAATCTTCATTTTAATATGATTAGCACTACCAGATTTAATTAAGGGTATTCAATGTGCAGGACACGATAAGGTAAATGTTGGTACGGATACCGAACCAAATTGAGTCCCTTATTATTGGGTTTATAATGATGCTTTCAATGTAGCTACCCTAACTGAAGCCTCAGCCGTTGTAACCATCTTCGTTTACATGATTACTCTAGCTTCAGCAATTACTGTTTCGGCTAAGAACAATAAAATGAAATTAAAATTATGAGAAACCATTGCGTTTAATATTGCTTTAATTTTCTTAACTGTATTATTCATTTATCACTATTACGATGTTGCTAAACGTATCTACGAAGGTGCAACCGGTGAAGGTACTGGATTAATTATTGGTGGAGCTGTAGAAATTGGATTCATCATTTGTGCAGTAGTCTTCTGTGTTGTTTGATACAAGACATATTACAAGAAAGTTCTTACAAAACGAAACATGACTGACGTGAAGATTCAAATGGCTTTAGATAAAGAATTTGCTTTAATTGACGATATCGCTGAGAAAAAGAACAAATTTACCGTTATTTAATCATTAGGCAATGTTGTTTGAAAAACGGCATTCATTATTTATAATAATGCTATATGAGATTAAAGAAAACATTCCTAATTCCAACAGTCATTCTAACTAGTATCGTACCAATAATTGCTAGTTGTGGCGTAGGACAATCCATTGATAAAATTAAAGCTGATGCCTTGCCTTCAGTTAGTCATTATGATGATATTAAAAAGAGCAAGTATAAACTCGATGTAAATAGCAAGTTAATTCTAGATTCGACTATTACAGGCGATAAAGAGTCGGTTGATGCAGTTAATAACATGGTTGATAAGATTTCTGCTAAACTATCGATCGATAATTTATCAATCTCTAATGGTAATGGCAACGATTTGAAGAAGAAAGATATTTATATCAAGATTGTGCCACATCTAAATAAATATCCACAAGTTCAAACCAATGAGGGATACCAAATAGTTGTTAGTAATACGGTTAAGATCTATGCTTTAGGTTCTCGTGGTGTTGTATGGGCTTTGACTACGCTATTACAAATGCAAATTAGGAATCATGGTATTTATTTTGGCACAATTACGGATTGACCAAAGGTGTCTGAAAGAGGTATCCAATTTGACTGTAATGACGGAGCTCATAGTTTAAACTTTGTAAGTGACATGATTAGAGAGATGTCTTGAGATAAGTTGAATACTCTTGCTTTACAATTTGGTAGTGGTAGTATGTGCTTGGCGACCGGTAGGGCAGTTGATGGGCATCCATCTAACCCATATCAGACCTGGTTTACCGCAACCTGAGATGATAGCACACCAGATAAGTCATTTGATCTAAATGCGAGTATTACAGATACAAGCAAATTATGATGTTGAGACGGTGGATATTCACCTTTTGGCCAAATGTTAAAAATGGCTAAAGTTAATGGTGTTAGTATTGTTCCGTCAATTGAAATATTTAATCATGCTCAATTTATTACTAATTTGACCCAACCAATAGATAATAACGGAAAGCCAAAACCAGATAGCGATATAAGTTCGCAAGAAAGAGAAGACGATTTTGCTTATTATGATGATAGCACACCCCAACCCCATCGATGTGAGGACATTGTTAATTTAACAAATCTTACCTCAGGTTCAAGAGCGGCAAGCAGCTTAATAGAACAAATCGTTAAATATTTTGCTGAGAAATTCAAGGAAGCCGGTATTAACACACTTGGTTTTGGTGGCGACGAATATATTGAAGAGATGGTGTGAGGTATTGTTACTTTCGGAAATATTCATTTTAATTCTGTTGAACACAAACAACAATTTGTAGACGGCTTCTATAATTTATTGAGTAAAGTTAACGCGGATGTTGCTGAACTAAATGTAAGTAGTCGTTTATGAAATGATAATTTATTTAGAAACGATAATGATCAGGACCCCGAGGGGACTCAAAGATATTTTCCTAAAGCCAGTCCTGGTTTACAGGATGCCGTTGACAAGAACATGTACATTCAATATTGATGAAAGGGTAAGGAAACCGAAGCTAACTTATGGGGCGCAAACGCCATAGCTTCGGTTGATGACTACATCAATCATTTTAAATTTGTGCACATGATTAATTACGATTTCAATGATTTATATTTTTGTGACGACCAAGAAAGTTCAGTTATTCCAGACCCCCGTAGTTTATTCGAGACTTGAGACCCTGGTATGTTCCCTAAAAATTGAGAAACTGGTCAAGGTGTATATCAAATATATCATGAAAACAATCAAGGCAATTACCCAATTTGACTTACCGGGGCCATGTTTTCAGTATGAATGGGTGGTGACCACATATTAACTAAGATCACTTACGAACCGTTAAAAGCTTTAAGCCAAAAGTGTTGAAACGGTTCAGACAAAACAGTAGATTTTAATTATTTCCGTAATACTTACGATAAATTAGGACATGCACCATTATTAGTATAATAATGTTATGCCAGAACTTCCAGAAGTCCAAACAGTTATTAATACTCTAAATCATAGTGGTTTACACAACCAAACTATTAGTGATATTAAGATTTATAAAACTAAATTAATTAAAAATACTACTCCTAGTAAATTCATTAAGTTCTTAACTGGCGAGAAATTTATTATCGTAGAGCGGATTGGTAAGTTCTTAATTTTTAAAATGTCTCACAAGAAAGTATTAGTAGTGCATTTAAGGATGGAAGGTAAGATGTTTTATGAACCACAAGCATATTCGCTGCCTAAAAATCATTTAAGAATTGAATTCATTTTAAAGAATAAGCACGTTTTAAGATATTACGATTCACGAATTTTTGGAACTTATGATGTGTACCAAGGGGATGACTATTTAAAGGCTACGCAAATTAAAAAACTCGGGTTAGATCCTTTAGATGAACACTTTAATTGACAATATTTAAAAAAACAAATTAATAAGTGCCATAAAGCTATAAAAACTACTTTATTAGATCAAACTAAATTATCTGGATTAGGCAACATCTATGTGGATGAGGTGTTGTTTTTAAGCCGAATTCACCCTTTAACTAAGCCAAGCAAGCTAAGAGACCAAGATTTTAAAAATATCGCAAAATTTAGCAAGCAAACGCTTCTGAAAGCGATTAAATATGGTGGGACAACCGTCTCAAGTTACAGATCAGATCCTAACCATGCTGGTAGGTTCCAAAACATGCTTTTAGTGCATACGCGTGTAGGGTTACCATGCTATGTTTGTAAAACAATCATTAAAAAGATTAAAGTTAATGGTAGAGGGACATATTTCTGCCCTAAATGTCAAAAGGAGATTCGTTAATATGCTAATTTGTATCACAGGTGTTGCCGGTTCTGGTAAAAGTACCGTATTAGGAATGCTAAAAAAACTTAAATACAATACTTTTGCAATGGATGATTATGTTCATCAAATTTACCAACGCGATGATTTGGGTTACAAATTGATAATTGATCACTTTGGCAAACAATATGTTAATGAACAAGAAGTAGATCGTAAGGCTTTAGGAAAATTAGTCTTCAATGACAAGAAACAATTAGCTAAATTAAACTCGATTATGATACCCGTCATGCAGAACAAACTTGTAGAGTTAATTTCATTAAAACAAACATATTTTGTAGAGCTAGCAGTGTATTTGAACCATGAAAAGTCATTCAAAAAATATTTTAAAAAAATTATTTTAATTTTGGTGCCAAAAAAACTAGAAAAAAACAATTTAAAACAAAAATTTAATCACTTGAAGAAATTTCCCACAAAGAATGTTGGAAACTTAAAAAACCCTATAGAAATCAACGCAATAAAACACGATTATTTGTTGGAAAATAACTCAGATAAAAAAACATTACTAAAAAACATCTTGAAAATTGTTAAAAAATTTTAAAAAAATTTATACTTTTTTTACCGAACAAAATTTACTTGAAAATCACCGTCGCTTAGAGTAAATTCAATCAAATATCTTCAGAGGGAGAATTGCCATGTTAAACAACACTAGATTTTATGCACAAAAACAATACGCATTTACAATGAACAATAACTTCCTCCATGATTTATATGCACCAATTCTAGGCCATGACGCAATTAACCTTTACACCATACTAATCCACGAAGCAGACAAACAAGCTTTATTCATGGGAATCGCTACCGAAATGAACGATTTCTTCAAGGCGGCTGGTGTGGACTACACAGATTTCGTTAAAGCTAGGACTAAATTAGAAGCTTTGGGTCTGCTTACCACTTACTTAAAAAATGATACCTACACTAATATCTCAACTTACTCATTTATTTTGAATGAACCGCTTAAATTTGTAGATTTTATCACAAATCAGAAATACCGCCACCTTCTAATTCAACAAATCGGTCAAGTTAATTACGAAAAGCTTGAATTTTGTTACGCCGCTAACCGTGTTCCAGCTGATGCTGAGAATGTAACCGTTACCATTGATTCTGTATTCAATGATGAGCAAATCAACAAAGTCACTACCATGAACTTTGATAACCTTTACAAGAATATTGCAGCTAGCACTTCATT
>JAISKE010000080.1 GCA_031261045.1 Mycoplasmataceae bacterium
CATATAGGGGTTTTCTAACCATTACTGCTTCACGGCTTGACCAAAATGAAAATGAATGTTTTCAATGAACACATCCAAGCGACCAGGATGGTATAACCTATGTTATCGGACCTGATGACACTGTCCATAATGATACATTACTTATATTTAATAACAACGAAACAGACGGTTACATTTCCATTACTGGGATTTCTTTTGCATATATTGTTGGTGAAACGACCGTAGGAGAATGTACAATTGCACAAACATTTACTTGTACTGATAAACATACGATCGCTTATTCGCATCTAGATATTGTAGATAATGTACTTCTAGGCTTTGTTGGTAGTTATCAAACTTCGTGAGGTACTAAATTATTCCTCCCAGATGATGTTATTTCAATTTACGACGATGCATTTGCACATTATGAAGACCTTACCGATGTATATTTTGTCAATACGCAAAGAATTGGTAGCAACGCATTTTTTGGTTGTCTTGGTTTAAATTCTGTTGTAATGACCAATTCAATTATTAATATTGGCGAACACGCATTTGAAAGTTGTGCGAATTTAGCTACTCTAGATTTAATTAATTTTACCGGCACATTAGAGAAAGATGCGTTTTATGATACTGCATTAACTTCTGTATACTCTTCAAGTGAGCCTAATTTTATTTTCAATGATGATGGTTTTGACGATGTGGGAGCAAATCCAATGTTCTATACCCCTAACGGTCAAGCAGATTCTAACGCACAATGACTATTTAATGCGATATCGCAGAATGCTGGTTCATCGGCGAATTGGAATTGAGGAGCAGGTACTCCTGCAATGTAGCGACTAAATTAATTGCGTAATTATTTACGAATGTAAGACAAAATAATTTGCAAATTACCTTTAATAGTAAATGATAAATGATTATTCCCAATTAAAAAAGTTGATCCCTTAATAATGTTTATGTCATCAATAGATCCTTCACCATTTATTACGACGCACTGTAATCATTGTGCTTGAGGATAAGAATATTGCTGAACGCCACTATTTTTAATTAATTGCATTGAAAAATATGGTACAGTTAATAATTTATCTAGCGTCTTTCTTATTTTTGGTTTAATAAAAGGAATAGCAATATTATCGACAGCTTCCTTAACTGTTAATTTTCTATTAGAATCAGTCTTATCACGATCATAATCATATAAGCGGAAAGTCGTATCTGAGGCTTGTTGTACTTCTAAAATAATTAAGCCAGCTTTAAGGGCGTGTAGTGTTCCGCTCGGTACATAAAATAATTCACCGCTATGTACTGGTATTTCTCTTAGTAATTTATTTCATTTTCCAGCTTTAGACAATGCAATTAATTCGTTCTTAGTTTTGGCATTATGACCATAAATAATAGAAGCATGTGGTTTAGCATCCAACACATATCATGCTTCATTTTTTGTATGAACAGATGGGTGGGCTTTAGCATATTTATCAATTGGATGGACTTGCACACTTAAATCTTCATTACAATCTAGTAGTTTTACTAATAATGGGTATTCTTTACTTTGATAGTTATTAAAAAAACTAGGGTTTTTATGATAGAAAGTATCTAAAGTTGTACTACCAATAACTTGTGATGACTTGCCTTTAATACCACTAATCATTCAGGCCTCACCAATATGACTATTAGGTAATTTAAGATTAAATGATTTAAGATGATTACTACCTCAAGTTTTTGACTCTAAATATGGTTTCACAAATATTATGTTTTTATTCATATTTAAATTATACTTTCAATAAGTTAACCACTATGAATATATTTAGTGAAAATCATTTATTACTTGATATCGATGCCAAAAACCAAAATGATGCTTTTGAACAAATTGCTAAGAAGGCAGTAGAACTTGGTGTCACCAATGATCCCGAAGGATTGGTTGCCGATTTCATAAAGCGTGAACAAGAATCCACCACTGGGATGTCAGATGGCGTAGCCATTCCGCATGCCATGAATGCTGATTTCCTACAACCTGCCATTATCGTCGCTCGTTTTAAAGAAGGCATTGAATGGAATGCCGTTGGTGGTAAACCAGTTAGAGTTGCCTTTGCTTTATTGATCCCGGCTAATAGTCGTGGCACTTTACACATGAAGTATTTACAGAACATCGCTATCGCATTGTTGGACGTAAACTTTAACGAAATTATTTTAAATTCTATTTCTAAACAAGAAATTATTGATGTTGTTACCCGAGCAATTGAACGTAAAGATGAAACTGAAATTGCCGATGCCACGGCTAAAGAACATGAAGTTTCTAAGGCCAAAAGTAAGGATAAAACCACAACGGTTACACTAGCTGAAGGTAGTTCAATAAATTCTAAGGGTTTAATTGTTGGCGTTTCTTCTTGCGCTACCGGAGTAGCTCATACTTACATGGCTCGAGAAGCTTTAGAAAAACACGCTAAAGATGTTGGTTATGATGTTTGGATTGAAACGCAAGGACAATCGGGACGTGAACACCAACTAACTGATGAAATGATTCAAAAAGCAGTTGCGGTTGTTATTGCAAGTGACATTAACGTTGACTTAGAACGTTTTATTGGTAAGAAGATTTATAAAACCAATACCAATGAAGCTATTAACGCTCCAGTGATTACCCTTGAGAAAACTATTATGAGTAATACTGTTGAAGGTAAAGGAACTACTTCTGATACTACCTTCGGTGGTAAAACTCGTCAAGGCGGATTTATGAAGCACTTTCTTAATGGTGTTAGCCATATGATTCCGTTCATTGTCTTCAGTGGTATCATTTATGCCATTCTTAATGCTATTGTTGCGGGTGGGGTTCATGATAATCAAGGGTCAGCGATATGATATGCGATGCAAATCGCTAACGTTGGTTTTTCATTGTTTACGGCAGTTATGGGCGGTTACATCGCCATGTCTATTGCTGGTCGGCCTGGCTTAGCGGTGGGTTTTATGGCCACTTTAGTAGCGGCTACTCCGGCTTGGTATGTAACTTATCAGCAAGATTGAATGATGCACGCTGTCGTGAATACATCATCTTTACAAATCGAAATTAAGGGCATTAGTATTGGAATTATTGCAGCCATCATTATGGGTTTCAGTGCTGGTTGATTAGTCAACCTATTTGGTAAAATACCAATGAAGAAAGTAATTAAACCAATTATGCCTTTAATTATTATTCCGGTAGTATGTACTTCCATATTAGTGTTCCCCTTCATGTTTGGTTTAAGTGGATTATTAGGCTGTGCCATGGATTGATTTGGTGCTGGATTATCCATTGCTGGTACCAATCCAGGAGGCCGCATAGCGATTGGTTTAGTATTGGGAACCATGGTTGGTTTTGATATGGGCGGTCCAATCAATAAGATTGCTGTAGCTACTGCCACGACGTTGATTCCAGTTGACCCAAGTTTAATGGGCGCCGTAGCAGCGGCAATCCCAGTGGCACCAATTGGTTGTGGTTTAGCTGCAACGGTGTTTGGCCGTAAATTATTTGATGATAATGAAAAAGGTCTAGGCGTCTCAGCGATGGCTTTAGGATTTATGGGCATCTCTGAAGGTGCGATTCCTTTTGCAGCTAAACGTTTAAAACCTACGGTAATTGCTAACATTATTGGTAGTGCCATTGGTGGATTATTAGCTTGTTCATTCTACGTTGGGGGACATGTTGGCATGTGGGGCGGTTTAATTATCATCTTCTGTTTAGGCGTATATGCTGGTGGTGGTACCATTCACCACAATATCCCTTCCATCTTTGCTTATAACAATGGGGTACCTGAAGCAGCATGGCAAACTATTCTAATTTCTTCAGCCTGATATGTCGTAGCGATTGCGGTTGCGGCTTCGATCCATGGATTGATTTATACCATTCTTGTTCGAGTTAGCAAAGGTGGCAGTCTAAAAGAAAGCATTAAGAACACCTTTAAACGTAAAAAGAAGGATAAACCAGTGACAGATAATTCAGTAAATAAATTTGATAACTGATATTATGATTCATTAATTAAAGAGAATTGATATTACCGTACTAAGGTATTACAAAAACCAGGAATCGTATGATAGGGAGGAAATATGAAAAAGTGAATTAAAAATAATAAAGGTATATTAATCATGGGCGCTTTGTTTGCCGCTGGTAGTATTTTAACAGCTGTACTAGTTAATACGGTACCGAATTATATTTTAAAAACGATTGACATTAATGCTCTTAATCCATTCGAAACAAACTATGAAATGCACGGTCAAGCAGGACATGCTTGCGCAACTACTTACACCTTTACCGCTATTCCTGGTGGTAAAAGTGAAAGAGGTGGCAAACCACACATCTTTTATACTTGAAATCTTTCAGAAGAAGAGGATGATAATAAAGTACCAAATTGAATGACGATAACTCCAGTGTTCAATAACGATAAAGGAACTGCAAGTGCTCGGGTATCATGGACTGAAAAATGTGTTGTCAGTACATTTGACATGTGAATAGAGGCATCGCATTTAGATGTCACCGGAACTTATTTCCATATGATTAAGGTAATAATTTCGTAAATATTATTTACTCGAACGAATTGATTGTCTTTGAAGTAAATAACTTTCCTTTTTAAGGACGTTATTTTTAATTTCCGTAATTTCATCAACACAAGTAACGGTATTAAACAAAGTATAAAGCATGTAATTCTTTTCCATGACTTTAGCTTTAGCATAATGAGTTTCCACAAATTTAACAGCATCATCTAGCGCTTGCATTAATTGTTCAGCTTGAACTTTAGTGATGGAGTGAGCAGTTAATGGTCCTTTAATCATTGGTGGTAGGATATTAACAAAGTTAAAATCATCAAGCGAGTCTGCTTTGTTAGTGTAATAGAATGTTCGGAAAGTGCTAATCACACCGCCAATACCTTTAATACCGTTAGTAACTGCTGTCACCTTGGAAGATAACATGTTCTTAATGAACAATCCAACAATTACGGTGATCGTACCAATTGGTAAAATGATTTGGAACACCAAGTCTAGGTTGACACCCCACTTGCTTAAGAAGACCGCTTTGACAATGGTATAAACGGTTTGAAACAACATCACAGCGAATAAATAAATCATCTCACTCTTATGCTCTGCAGCATTATTATCAAGTTTATGACCTCGCTTAGACAAAATGAAATTTATAATCCAAATAACGATTCAGTAACCAATGATGATTAAAGTTGCTAAGAAATTAAAGAAACAAAAGATGATGGCTAAATTAGTAATAAAATCTACTCACATTCTCGCAGAGAATAATCGATAGCTTAAAGAACTAGATGGATACTTAGTACTTAACCCATATTTTTTAATATCTTTATTTTCGTTAATCATTCTAGCGTTGTATCAAATTTGCATGATTAAAGCAACGGCAGCAATGATGAAACTAATGAACATGTAGGAATAAGCTAAATCAACGGAGTTGGACCTAACGGTTCAAGCAGAAGCGGGATCGGTTGGTGGTGCAGTGAATGTATTGCTAACGAAAGTCATTAATGAAAAGTCAATCAACGGATATTTGGCATGAGCATATAAAGCTATGTAAGCATTCAATATATTGGTAGTATCAGTTGTTCCACCTGAATAAATTTTTCCGGCTGCAATGCCATTTTTAATTTGGATAATAGTACAACCAACGAATGGACCGTCAGTGATCTCCGTACTATTAACTTGAGATCTTTCCACTGTGAATCAAATCACGAAGAATAAAATAACAACGGTTAGTATGATTCATAAACAAAGTTTAGCTATTAGACGTTTGTCAACTAATGAAAATGGATTAACTTTGGCGATACTAGCTTTATTTCCCATGAGTATATTTTACTATATTTACTTTACTGCGTTAAAGTAATTTGGATAGTCTGTGGAAGTGGTAAAATTTGTGACATACATCATGTAATCATACTGGTGACCATCATGATAGATTTGATTCATTCCAATTGCTTGGTTACCATCAGTTGTATTCGGATTAAAACTAATTTGTCATCACTTAGCTGGGTCTTGTGGGAATGATGCGGTAGCATATTGGAACGAATACGCGAGTTGGATTAAATCACCTGGCACTAATTCCGATTGTGGTAGGATGACTTTCTTAGAAATACCTAATTGCATATAACCCGTGTAAGAGACTTTAAAACTATTTGGTGATTGGTATTCACAATCATAATATGATGTTTTAAAGTTTACGTCAACTCCAGAATTTTGATTTATGATTCAATCATAGATGGTGACTCCTTCAGGAAGGGTGACACCATCAATTAATTGATAACTTGGTTCAAATACAAAAGAGAAAAGGCTGTATTCTATAGCATATTGAATTTCTTTGGTTTTGTTAATATTCTTGTTGAGACTATCTTGTCATAACTGGGCCCACTGAGCTTCCGTACACGTAATAGGTGGTTCCTTTTTACTCATGCGGTCTTGATATAATTGCACCATTCAATCAGATTCGCTTTTGGTTTTATTACAGCCAGTAAGTACAAAAGGTAAAGGGGCAACGGCCACTATCGGGATTGCAACTAATAATAGAATTTGTTTTCACTTCATTACATTAACTCCAATAGTATATTATCAAGTAAGTTAATATTATCTGCACATAAATAATTATTCTTAATATGTACGTGTTTTAATTTATCTTTAAAATATTTATAAGCTTGACGAAATCTGGGGATAGATAAGTTTAATCCCTGACTTAATCTTAACCCCATCATCATGATTTGAAAATAATAATCCCTAATTGACAAAGGAGTTACTTGCGTGGTATATTTATTTATTGTACCGGTGCACACATACATACTTTTAATATTAAATCCACTAGCTCCTAAACCCAATGCTCCTCAAGGTTTGGATAATCAATAAGCCTTGTTATGCTCTGATTCGTATTTGACAGATACTGATCAGTTGCTAACTTCATAACGTTTATATTTTATACCATGCATGCGTTTAATTACTAATGCTAACTGATGGTCAATCAAATCTTCATTCAGCTTGTAACCTTGCTTGCCAATGATTGTTTGCTCTTTTACTTCTAATGCGTATCACGAAACATGTGGTATGTGGTATGTCTTGATAAATTTAATCGCATCATCGATATCAGAATCATCCAGTTCGTTAAAACCGTAAATGAAATCACAACTGATATTGTTAATTCCAACTTTTCGAAGATTGGCAATTGCTGTTTTGACGTCTTTTAAAGCATGCTGGCGATGAAATTTACTTAAAATGGTGTTGTTGACCGTTTGCACGCCAATTGACGCCCTATTCACTTTGTTTGCCTTGAAGATCTTGGCTTGTTCTAATGATAATAGTTCAGGATTGCACTCAATCGTGAATTCATAATCTTTAGCTAAATGCATAGATAGTACACTTAATAATTTATTTAACGCACGTGCACTTAAATGATTGGGTGTACCGCCTCCGATATAAATAGTTTTAAAGACACAATGAGAATATTGCTTGTGGAACTGTTCAACTAAACCATCAACATACTTGTCCATACAAGATTGGCTAGACACAAAACGAACAAAGTCACAATATGTACAGATGCTCTTACAGAACGGAATGTGAGCATATAAATGATCTACTTTTGGCTTAGTCATTTATTAACCTCATCATAG
>JAISKE010000086.1 GCA_031261045.1 Mycoplasmataceae bacterium
GTGACTCATTAGGATTAATCCTAGATGTGGCTAATGAAAAACGTATTTGAACTGGACGTCATAAATATTGTAAAGAATTAATTAGAATTGATCATCATCCACAAGTGGAATCGATTGCTCAAATTGAATGAATTGATGCTTCTTACCCTGCAACTTGCGAAATGGTTGGCGAACTTTTATATGATTGAGATCCTAAATATGTTTTAGCACCAACAGCAATGTATTTATACGCTGGGATCATTACTGATACTGGTCGTTTCTTGTATTTAACTACTCGTCCTTCAACTTTTGTTTTAGCTTCTAAATTGTTAACGACAAATTTTAATCGTCAAAAAATTAATGATGCAATTTATTTAAAGTCTTTAAAAGAAGCTAAGTTTGACTCTTACGTCATGAGCCGAGTGAACTTCCTAAAGGAATATAAGTTTGCTTATGCCATTCTGGCTAAGAATTCATTTGAGAAATATGATGTGGAACTAAGAATGTCCATGGTGCACGTATTAAATAACATTCGCGGATTGGAAGTTTGAATGACCGTCTACTATGACGATACTATCAAAGCTTGACGAGGTTCTTTAAGAAGTCGAGAGTTGCCAATCAATCAAATTGCTGAGAAATATAAGGGTGGCGGGCATAAATTAGCTGCCGGATTCACGCTTAAAAACCTCGGCGAAGCTAAAAAAATACGAAACGATGTCATCAATTATTTAAAGCAAGTATTAAGAAATGATTAAAAAACTTTACAACAATAAAAAAATAAAAATATCATAATATATACATAGGAGTTATCATGTCTAACCAAACCAAAACAATTAAAATTAAAAGTTTTAAAATCGATCGTATTCAAAACGAGAACGTTGATCCAACTAAGGTTATCAATCCTGATAGCATCATCACCGATTCTTTTGAAGACGAAATCAAAACACTTAGTCTACAAGATTTAAAATATCGTTTGGAGTTTGAAGTAACCGACCCAACTCAAAGAGCCTTAATTAAAGCTGAAATTAAAAAACGTAAATAGATTTACTGCATGTTCATTAATTTAGCCGTCCACTCATACTTTACACTTTTAATGTCATCAATCTCCGTTGATGACATTATTAATCATGCGTTGAAAAATAAGCAAACGCATGTGTGTTTAGTTGATATTAATAACATGTATGGATGCATCGAATTCTATAATAAAGCGAAAGCCGCTAAACTACACCCTATCATTGGATTACAGATTACTTATCAAAACGAAAAAGTAGTTTTAATTGCTAAAAATAATGATGGGTATCACAATCTAATTAAGATATCTTCACGCGTCATGTGCAATGAAACATACGACCTGAATGATTATGCTAGTGGATTAGCAATTATTGTAGACAATCTAGACAACTTTAAATGGTTGAAGCACAAAAACGACGTTTATTCAAGCGATTCTCACGGAACTAACCCACTTGCCCTACAAGAATGCTATTTCGAGCAACCAAGTGATTTAAAATACGTTAAGGCCCTAATGGCGATAGCGAATGATTCGAAAATTACGGAATATGAGAACAACCATGAGTTTGACGAACGTTACATGTTAAGTGAATCCCAAGCAAATAAGAAATTTAGCACCCAAGCGCTAGATAATCTTGATAACTTAATTAAATCATGTACGTGGGATATAACAAGTAATGTCATCAACTTTATCAAGTATGACCCTAAAGTGAATAGCAAGATTTTACTACAAACCAAATGTAAAGAAGGTTTAAAACAAAGACTTAATTCAAATGATGCGCCTGAAGCATACATTGATAGATTAATAAAAGAATTACAAATAATTGATCAAATGCATTTCAATGATTATTTCCTAGTTGTCCAAGATTACGTAAACTTTGCTAAACGCAATGGAATTCTAGTTGGTCCTGGAAGAGGTTCGGCCGCTGGTTCGCTGGTATCATACGTGCTTGGTATAACTGATATAGACCCCATTGCTTATGATTTAATCTTTGAACGTTTCTTAAACCCTTCACGTGCTACGATGCCTGATATAGATATAGACTTTATGGACAATCGCCGTAATGAAGTAGTGGACTATCTATTTGAACGATATAAGAATGATCATGTGGCTCAAATTACTACCTTCCAAAGAATGAAAGCCAAAATGGCGATTCGTGATGCGGGACGTGTATTAGGATTAGAACTGCCCATTATTAATAACATTAGTAAAGCCATCAGCGCTGAATTAGATTTAGATTTTAAAGAGGAAGTTGTAAGTAATAAGAATATTAAAGCGTACGCGGATAAATATCCTGAACTATTTGATTTAGCGACTAAGTTTGTTAACTATCCTCGCCAAATTGGTTTACATGCAGCAGGAGTAGTAATCAGTGGCACAAAGTTAGATGAAGTAATTCCGGTTCAAAGTAGCACTAACAATGCCATTGCTACACAATACTCCATGGAATATCTAGAACCATTAGGATTAATTAAGATGGATATTTTAGGTTTAGTTAATTTAACTACCATCAATGAAACACTTAAATTAATTAAGAAGAATCATAGTGCTGATATTAATCTATCAAAGATAAAGTTAGATGATAAGAAAGTATTTGACAGTCTGACTAAGGGTGATACCGTTGGTATCTTCCAATTAGAATCTCCCGGCATGCGTAACCTAATTATCAAGATTAAACCCAAGTCCATTGAAGATATCTCGATTACTTCGGCTTTATTTAGACCAGGACCACAAAAGAATATCCCGACATATTTAGCTAACAAAGCGAATCCGACATCGATTAAATATCTAAATGATGATTTTAAACAAGTACTAGCACCTACGTACAATATTATTATTTACCAAGAACAGGTGATTGAGATTGTTAAACGAGTTGCGAACTTCTCTTTAGCGGATGCGGATTCCTTTAGACGAGCCATCTCCAAGAAGAATGCCGACAAGTTAATGAAATTAAATGAACAATTCATTGCGGGAGCGGTTAAGAACAAATATACAAAAGTTGAAGCCGAAAAGATTTTTGAATATATTTTTGAATTTGCCAACTATGGTTTCAACCATTCGCACTCTTTAGCTTATTCTTACATTAGTTATTGAATGGCTTACTTAAAAGTACATTACCCCTTGGAATATTTCACTGTGTTATTAATGACAAGTGAAAATAGTGTTGATAAAGTAGCAATGTATGTGCAAAGTGTTAAAGGTATGGGGATTAAAGTTCTACCACCAGACATTAATGAATCACAATACAGTTTCACTGTGGATGGTAAAAACATTATTTTTGGATTCAGTGCTATTAAAGGCATTGGTCATGAAACAATTATGAAGATGTTGAATGTACGTGATGGGATGAAAAAGAAGAAATTCGATTCTTACATTCAAGCTATCAGTTTGCTTTGCAACAACGGGATTGGCCCTAAAACCATTGAAGTGTTAGTAAAAGCTGGCTGTTTTGATACCTTATTGGAAAATAAGAACAGAATCTATCTGTTGAATAATCTACCAGCCATCATCACTTCTGCTAGCACCATGCAAACAAATGGGATTGCGCTAATTAAACCAGTACTTAAAGATGTGAAAGCAACTAAAGAGATGATTGAAGAATCTAATGATGAACAATATCAATTGTTAGGCATTTCTTTTCAAGAACATCCATTCACTAAAGCGAAACAAGATTACAAAGGTGATAATGATATTGTAGATTTATCCCGTGCTGATGAATTCATGAACGAAGTAATTCATTCCATGGTTAAATTAGTTAGCTTTAGAGAAATTAAAACTAAAACTGGTGCGGCCATGGCTTTTGCTAAAATTGAAGACGACACTAAAGTTGCTGATCTAGTTATCTTCCCTGGAGTTTATGAAAAAGTAAAGGCCATATTGAAGAAAGATGAAGCCTATATTGCCACCATTAAAGTAGCAGATCGTGGACTGCAGGCTTTAGGGCTTAAAACTATTACGTAATACTTTTATTACAAGACAACCAAGTATATATTTCAGCGTCAGTCTTACCACCGTGCTTTTTACCTTTGCCACCATGATCTGTTGTCATCACAATCATTCAGTCTTCAGAACTACGTAATTGAACTTGGCTTATTAATTGTTTAGCTCGATCATCAGTTTCATGGATTGCTGCCATATACTCTGTATTATTAGGATTAAATCCATATTTTTCACCAGTAGCATCTGTATGGTTGAATATACAGAAAACTGCTTTTGTACCGTTAGCAATTAATTGCTTAATATAAGTGAAATTATTACTATCACTATTCTCATGATAGTTTACGGATGAAGATTGCATTTGTTCTCTTCATATTCAATGTCAATCAAGATCATTTAATGATGCGGTATAGTTTTTCTTAGAAAGAGTAGTTGGTAAAATATCTGTTTTTAATTTATTACCTTTGTTTTTGCGAACTCCATTCTCTTTACCTCATTGGCCAGTTAGAATGCTACATCAACCGGGGTTGGATTTTGTTTGTTGATCACCGCGTTTGTTACCTCCAGCATTGGTAAAATATGGTTTAGAATAAGCATTAGCATAGAATGCACTTGTTGAAGGGTTTAATCTAGCCATGGCATCAACCCTTGCTCCATCATAACCGATAAACAATAGACGATGATTAGATGTTGAATTATTCATTCAATTTAACATTGGCTGGTAGACAGAGGTTTGTGGTAGAGCGGTGTCTAGTGTGTTACCGAAAGTAGCTTTTTGTTCATCCGATAATTCCAAACTAGCAATTCCCCCCCCGCAGCTCGTAAACGTTAATGGCATAATAGTTCCAAATATTGCTATAGGAGAGATGGTAAAAATTAATTTACGATAAATTCTACTCATATAATTCATTATATGAAAAAAGCACTAGTGATTGATGGCAACTCTTTAATCTATCGTGCTTTTTATGCCACCGGTAATCAATTAGAATATTACAAAGCTCATGGTTATGAGCCAGTGAATGCTTTAAAACTTGTTTTAATGATTGTTTTAAAAATGTTACGACAAGAACATTACGACTATGTCTTAATGGCTTTAGATCATCAAAAGAAAACACTACGTCATGATACATTTGCAGAATATAAAGCCGGACGTAAACCAATGCCAACGGAATTAGTTAGCCAATTGCCATTAATTAAAGATGCCATGAAAATTATTGGCGTTACTACTTTGTCATTGGAAGGTATCGAAGCCGATGATATTATTGGTGGCTACGCCAGACTAATGAATAATAATGAAATTGATGTAGAAATATTTAGCAGCGATAAAGATATGTTACAACTAGTTAATCCTCACACAACTGTTAATTTATTTAAAACTGGAATATCTGACACAAAAAAAATCACCCCAGAAAATTTTCATGAATGTTTTTTTGGAATTCGACCAGATCAAGTTGTAGACTTTAAAGGAATTTCCGGAGATAGTTCGGATAATTTAGCCGGCGTTAAAGGGATTGGGCCTAAAACAGCTGCTGAACTAATTAATAAATATGGTTCCTTAGAAAAAATTTATGAATCATTAAATGAATTAACTGAATCTCAACAGAAGAAGTTCAGTGATTCTAAAGAATCTGCTATTATGTGTAAGAAACTATCCACCATTCAATTAGATGTTATTAACGATTACAAACTAGAACATTTTTTAAAACAACCGATGGATAAGATAGCATTTAAACAATTAATAGATCAACATCACTTCAACGGGTTTGATAAATATTTACAAGATATTGAAGAAAAATTATTTTAGCTACTTGCTTGTTTTCTCTTTCGTTACCATTCATCAAATATTAAAATCTTGTTTAACGTCAGGGAAAGAAGGACTAGTAACTCGAACAATTGCTGTTCCGCTTTCGTCATAGACAGTTGGATGCCCACTAATGACTGGCAAACCGTCTAGGTTTGTTCAAGCACAACCGGTTGGTATTTGAGAACCATTAACAATACTATAAACATGATCAGTAACTTCAAAACCTGATGGGTTAGTTCTAATCATTGATGGTTTCGATAATGGTGACATGAAGGTAAAAGCGTCCTTTGAAGTCAAAAAAATGTAAGATGGTTCATAAGGAAAAGCGTTGGCAAAACCATATTGTTTTACAATCTTTTCATGTACATGTATCACAAACGCAAATTGTTCTGTAAGTGATGTTTCTCGAACGGTAGCAGCCACTTCTACAGTTATTGGATAATCTCCTTTACTTCCTTCTTTGGCAACGCCAACGAATCATGGATATCCATTGTTACCATATGTAAAGGCCAAACCCTCTGGTAGTGTCCCAGACACAACACTATACGAAAAACCAGAAGTTACTTCGTCCCCCACATCTGTATAGATAGTTTGTGGGATGACTGGCATGTTTGTTTGGTCTACATCCATTTCGTAAATATCGTAATCGCTTAAATAAGAAAACGCATCAACTAATTTTGTTGGTGTAGCGCTAATATTCTTTGTAATTACGGTTCAATTAAAAGTAAAAGTAGCATCAATATCTGGTCAACTTGGGCTCTTACAATGTATTGTAACTGACCCTGCGTTGCTTCCTGAACCGTTTGGCTCGCCCTCAAGTCAAGGCAATGTGGTTTGTTCTTTACTAGGATCGCAATCCCAAATTACACCATTAGGCAATGATGAAGCGGCTTGATCAATGGTGTAAAAGAAATTATTGACATTCATTGCACTAGGGTATGTATAAATAATAGTTGGAGTGTTAGGTTTCGGCATGTCTTTAACATTAATATCACTATTGCTAAAAAAATTATAATTTTTAGAATAACCAAATGCATCAATAAAATCTGTTTGTTCAATAATGGCAGGGTTTACTGTTCAGCCAAAACTAATATTAGTGCTAATACCTGGTCAACTTGGACTAGTAACTTGAACCGTTACTTCGCCAGTTCCCACTTGTTGAGGGCCTCTAAAATCATCTGCTGCAAACCATGGAAAGCCATTAACTTCAGTAAAATGTAAACCAATAGGAAGGGTCCCACCAACCACTTTATATTCTTGATCATCTACATAATAAGAACTCGGGCTTGTGCGACAAGGACCAGGTTTGTTAGGCGCTTCAAATTTTGGCACTGTACCAACCCAAAACGAATATCTAGCAGCATAAGGTGACGCATCCACAAAACCCAATTCGTCAACTTTATCTTTTGATTTTGAGTGTCATATGGCATATCCTACTCCAATACCGCCTCCCGCCATTAATACAGCTGCTCCGCTTACAGAACAACCTAATATAATTCTTCTTTTTCTAGTCTCATTTTGTAATAATGATTTATGTTTTTCGCTCATATATATCTCTATTTAATTATATTACAAAATTACTTTTCATAAATTGTATCGGATTAACACTTATCCAAATGTTATACTATTAATATACGCGGGTATAGTTTAGTGGCAAAACAATAGCTTCCCAAGCTGTGGTCGTCGGTTCGATTCTGATTACCCGCTCCAGATAAAACCTAATCTCTAATGAGGTTGGGTTTTTGCTTTATAATAAATTAAATATGTATTCTATTAAATCAGTTTATAAAATTGGTCATGGTCCGTCATCTTCTCATACGATGGGACCAGCCAACGCAGCCAAGTTCTTTAGCAAGAAATATCCTAATGCCACTAGTTACAAAGTAACTTTGTATGGTTCCTTAGCATTAACTGGTAAAGGGCATTTAACAGATAAAGCCATCATTAATACTTTTGCACCTAAAAAAGTAGAGATTGTTTGGAATGCTAAAGACACATCAATTGAACATCCTAATACCATGGATCTAGTCGCTTATCACCAAGATAAAATGTTAGGCGCATTAAGAATTTATAGCATTGGTGGTGGTGCCTTTACCATTAAAGGTGAACCAGCCAACAAACGTGAGGTAGATGTTTACAAATTAAAAACTGCTACGCAGATATTAGATATTTGTAAAAAGAACAAATGATCACTTATTCAGTTCATCAAAAAACATGAAGGGCCAGAACTATATAAGCATTTAACAAAAGTTTGAGCCGTTATGACCAATTGTATCAAGACTGGTTTAGCTGCTTCTGGTGTATTACCTGGTAAATTAAAACTAAAAAGACATGCTAAAGAAGTTTACACTTC
>JAISKE010000011.1 GCA_031261045.1 Mycoplasmataceae bacterium
CATAAGCTAATGAAGCTAACATGCTCGATAACAACATTGCTCCACCAGATCCGCGACGCCCTATGATTAAGGTGTTAGGTTTTGTTTGAATGTCCACAATCAACGGAGTATTCTCTTCGCTTAAACCTACAATCGATTCACTTGGTCGAATATTTTTAATAGTATTAAATACTGAACGTAAAGAAATCTTGGAAGTTTCTTTGTTTGGTATCTCGAATCTAATGGTGTTGCCCTTAAAGGAAATATTGAATTGAGCAATCTTTAGCTCTGATAGTAATTCGCACTGTTTTGCTAAGATTTCATCGATCATCGCTTTGGTGCTAACTTCAAAATGGATTTCTGCAAACTGTGGCATAACGATTGTTTTTTCATAAGTCGATTCAATGCCTAATCTTTTCATGAACTTACTAATTGTATTTTGATATTTTTCAGCATTACTCTTATTATCAAAATAATGATCGGTGCTAGTGTCAGTTAAGAAGCTAATTGGAGGAAAATCTTGCTTACTGCCAATGGCTTCCATTTTAATTTCATTACGCTGATGACTAGTAATTTTAACATCGTCTTTGCTTGGTGCCAATTCATCATAATCCGTTTTGTTGTATGAACCACCTAATAGATGAATGAATCATTTTCGAAGCATAGTTACGCCTCTATTGTCAGTCTTGTTAAAGAATACTAATACACCACTGATTAATAGACATAGAGCAATTAATCCTAATATTACAAAACTAATATAAATTCAGCCAATGCTAATGACAATACCGATTAAACCAGCGCTAACATATGAAATATAGTTGCTATCGAATGAGATTAAGAATGGATTGTAAACTTGGGTTTTAGCCGCATTCGCTCAGGATGTAAAACCATCAGTATATGACTTAAAAGTAAATTCAGTCTTGTTGTTGTTGAAATAAGCCATGGAATAAATTGCAATAGAAATAGCGATTATTGCTGCAATTCAAATTAAAATTGTACCAACGACGAACCTACGTTTATAAATAAATTTAGTAAACTTGAAACCAAATAGTTTAAATAGCAAGAATAGGATTAACCATAAATATAAAATATATTTAGTGTTACCAAAGATGTATTCAAATAAATATGAATCGGGGTAACTACCTGCATATGGAACACGTGCTGCAAATATTAAAGTGATAAATAAAAAAAATCCGTACAAAACTTTAAAAGCTAATTTACGTGATCGTGTTAGTTGCTCTGGTTCAACATTAACATCATCAATCAATTTTTGTGATTCGTCTTGAACTCGAATTGTTTGACCTTCATTAAGTTTTATTGTTGGCATTATTTATCTCCACCGGCAGTTTGAGGCTTTGCATGCTTCACGAAAATTATAGTAGATAAGACTAATGGTTTTTTATTAAATTTCTTTTCAAATTGTTTACTAACCATTTTACGAATCAACATTTTAATGTTCTTCATATCAATTTGAGCGTGTGATACACCATCTGCTAAAATGGTAGTAATTTCCTTATTACAAAATTCCACAATTGCATTAATGATTGTCTTATTTTCTTCACTAAGGTTGGTTACACCAACCGCATCGTAATTGTATTTCTTAATTAGTTTAGTTTCTTTATCAAATAGTAAACTTAATAATACAACTCCATTTTCTTTCATTTGATCTCTTTCGAATAAACTGGAAGCTCCAACATCTAAAACTCCTTGCGTACCAATGAATTGCGGTTCTAACTTAATGAATTTTTTCTTACTATCAATGATTCCATTGTTAAATGAAACACATTGCCCATTCTCTAACATGATTACATTTTGTTTCATAAAACCAGTTTGAGCAACTGCTCTGGCATATTCCACAAAATCCATATATAAGCCCGATACCGGAATAATATATTTAGGTTTTATTAATTCCACTAAGAACTTATGATCTTCATTGGATGCAGAAGCTTTAATAATATTCTTGGGTAGCTTATAAATATTATCAATATCCGTTCTTGCTACACTGTCAAATAATTCAGCCTCAAATGTTTCGTAACCTGGAATAGTCGTTTCAGCAAATACAAACGCATCATTCTCTTTTAAGTGAAACTTAGGATCGTCATCACCAATGATTTTAGATAACTTAGTATATAAACGAGCCGGAGTACCAGTAACTACAATGACACCGTTAGTCGATGTATCTAGTTGACTATCATTCAATAATTGTAAATTTCTTGGTACGTAGTAGCCTTTAGCATTCAAGAACTTATACAATTCAATGAAAGTATTAGAATAAATGCTAAATGGTCTATTTTTGACACTACAAGCATGAGCAATAGACAATATTTTATAAACATCATCATCATAAACTGCAATGACTACTCGGTTCTCATTGTCACTTAAAATCGTATCGAAATATGCTGCCACACGATGATTAGGGGCTGTAAATCCGTTATTTTTACCAGCTAAGCCCATTCCAGTGATTAACATCAAATTCTTGCCATGGGTGATCTTATTGATTTCAAAGATTTGGTCTTCAAAGGAGGCATTCTTGTTAGATGAGATGATAAAATCGTCAACGTAAATAACCGCTCCGTCTGATGTGTCAAATACAAATCCCACTGATTTAGGCATCGAATTTGATATCCTAAACGGAGTTACCATACATGCACCTGTACGTTCGGTCTTTAAAGGTTCGATAATATGAATATTTAATTTAATCGGTGCTAACTCATGACGTCTTGCACGTTTATCAAAGTAAATATTTAGTATTGATGCCCCGATGTCAGTAGCATAGATGGGAATATTAGGAATAAACTGGTGAAAGAACTCTAGACTACCGAAATGTGCGTAGCTTGGGGTTCCTATAAAAATTCCTTTAATAAATCGTTTATTCTCATTAATTCATGAGTAATCGGGAATAATTCGTTTTACTCCTAATGAAACTGAAGATGGAACATCAATTCCCACATTGATGAGGTATAAATCCCCATTAACATTTAATACATAACACTCTTTCGCGTGTTCGTCTAGTCCACCTAATGCAAAAAATTCTATTTTAGCCATTTTGTTCTTCCTCTTATTAATTAAATAACATGATATATATCAAGATATTACCGTTGTTTGTTGGATATATTATATATCTTATAATTTTTTACGATAATAATTTTATGGATTTTATTGCTAATGAAGTGTATGTAACTATCCTCTCCATCATCGCTATTGCGGGGGGGGTGGTGATGAAACACTTTTGGCCACACATCAAGGATCGTTCCATTAAATTACCCCTAATTAAAAGACCGATAAATACATTTAAATTCTCATATTTGTGCATTGGTATTGCTCTAGCTTTATTTGAAATAGCTAAATTTGGTGTCTGAGGATCTATGGGGGCTACTGACCCAGCGGTATATATTGCGGTATTCATTTCTTCTTATTTTATGTACTTTTTTATTGTTTATGGTTTTACAAAGAAAACATCCTTTTGTAACTCAACTGTTTCAGTTGGCATTTATATATCTACCATTGTATTATGAGTTTTTATGTATGCCATCCCTGGTACAATGCACAACTCTGTTGCCATCATCTTATGGCGTCATGATGAACTAGATTTCTTTGTTTGGCATACATTTATTTACCATACAGTTGGTGTTGTTGCTGGAATTATTTTTTTAATTATCAACCCATATAAAATAAATGCCTGACGAGATTGTTTAAAAGGTTTAATACCATTAGGAATATTGACAACAATTGCATATTTCTGCGCAACATTTATTCCAATGGGTATTGATGCATTCACAGACTATGATTGAAACGTTATTACTAAAGGTGTTTACGACGGAGTGGGACAAGTGATAGCTTTATACAATCTAGTAGTTTACGTTATACAAATAGCTTTGTTTGTCATGTGCTATTATTCATATTACATTGCCTCGGTATTAATTCCAAGATTAATAAAATATTTGTCCTCTAACTGCAAGAAAAGCCGTACATTAAGTAAATAAATATATTTACTTCTTATTTCATTGTTTGCTTTGTTTAGTAAAGAAGAAGTCTGATTGTTTAATAAATACAAAATTCTCAGAAATATTATCTACATGGTCTACTAATCGTTCAGTGTGCTTAATAATGATGATAGCCCCTTGAAACAGTCGTTCAATTTGCTCAGCTGATCGACGTTTAAGAATACCAGATAGTCGTTCTAACATTTCATCATATTCTTTTCTAAACGCAATGCGGGCTGCTTGAGAAATTTTGTAAGTGTCTAGTGCAGTTTTAGTAGTTAGTGCTTTGAATACTTTCGAAATGGCACTAATTGCTGCTTTAGCAGAGTCAATGATTAATTCACGAATATCATCTGACACTTTGTTGTTCATCATAAATCTTGTGGCACTAACGGCATAGTCTGCCATACGCTCTAAATCTTTGATCGAGTTTAAAATTGCAATTACATATCTTAAGTGATTAGCTAGTGGTTCATTCTTAGAGATCGATCAAATGCAATCATCTTGAATTTGTGCCTCGTAATGATTAGACACTTCTTCTAATTTATGAATTTGTTCCATTTCTTTTTGCGTAACTTTATTGGACTTCATTCACTTTAATACTATTTGCCACGTATCTAATACATGATCACAGAACTTAATAAATTCCGCATGTAACTCGTTTTCCGATTGTTTCATTATTTCGTAGTTCATTATAAACTCCCTTCATGAGTAGTTCTTCAATACTCTTGTTCTGTTAGATGAGCGTGTTTAGCTAATCGCATATTTTTAAATTTGATAACTAACGTCACCATCGCAATCGCCTCGCACAATATATTAGAAATCATGGTTGGCAATCCACCACCTAAGTTATGGTCAATAACCATACCTAATCCATAAATAGAGAACATTAAACAAGCAAAGGCAAAGATGATATACATTCACAAATGAACTCATACGGTATTTTTAGTTTTTAAAACTGTAATTAAATTAGGCAAAGAGAAAATTGCAATGAAAACGGCACCCACCGTCATAAAGACTGTTGTAGCAATAGACATATTAAATAACCTCCGTTTTGTTTTGTTCAACTTCTTGTTTAGATAATGATTTTTCATCTTGACGATAGTTCTCTGCCAACATTTTAAACTTTTTGCAATACTCCACTTCGGTTAATTTCGCTTTTTTTGCCGCTGCATGATTTTTTAATTTTCAAACAAAGATGATTGAAGAAATAATCCCACAAATCCCTTGGGCTATGATTAATGGTAACCCACTTTCTAATCTGTGAGCTAAGGCATGATTACCCGCCATTAGACAACCACCAATAAAAAAGCATGTACAACCAACCAAATAAATCGCATACATCGGAATATTGATATAAGCTGTGTTCTTGGTTTTAATTAGAGTGATTAATTGAGGTAAAGTGAAAATAGAAATCCCTGCTGAAGCTATTAATCCTACGTAAAAGTATCATGTCATAATTAACCAATCTTTCCTGAAATATATTCTCTAGTCTTCTTATTTTTAGGGGCAGTAAAAATATTTTTAGTAGAATCCATCTCAATAATATGCCCTTGAAAGAAGAAAGCCGTTTCATCACTAATTCTTTGAGCTTGTGCCATAGAATGCGTCACAATGATAATCGTAAAACGATCCCTTAGTTTATTAATTAGAATCTCAATTTTACTTGTGGCAATTGGATCTAGCCCACTTGTCGGTTCGTCCATCAATAAGGTTTCCGGGCTTAACGCAATGGCACGAGCAATGCATAAACGTTGTTGCTGCCCACCTGATAGAGAAGTACCTAATTCGTATAGGTTTCCTCTAACTTCTTCTCATAATGCTGCACCTTTTAAAGCGTCTTCCACTATTTTGTCTAAAGCAGCCTTATCATTAATACCGTGTGACCTTGGCCCATAAGCCACGTTCTCATAAATAGACATTGGAAACGGAGATGGTTTCTGAAAAATCATTCCAACTCTAGTAGTCAATTCTAAAGTGTTTAATTTCTTAGATGCTAAATTAATCCCCTTGTCAAAATAGATAGTGCCTTCACTAGAAGTGCCTTCAATTTGATCGTTCATTCTATTTAAGCATCTAATAAAAGTAGACTTACCACAACCTGATGGCCCAATTAAAGCCGTAACTTTATGACGTTTAATTTTAATATTAATATCTTTTAGTGCATGTTTGTTGCGATTGTCATATCAAAAATTAAAATTTTCTACTTCAAAAATATTATCTTTATTAAAACTCTTTTTAATGCCATCAACACTTCTTTGGTTTTGTTCTTTCAGTTTTTTATAAAGCCTTTTTTGTTGTTGACTTAAACCTAAATATTTAAAAGGGCGAGAAAGTCAACTAGCACTCAAGACTATCGAAACTTTCTTATGATCAGCTTGTGCTTCATCAATCGATTCTACTTTTAATGTCTTAACTTTATTATCTACATTTGCCATATTAACTATCCTCCTTTCTCCTTACTTTTCGTTTTTTATCAGGCGGATCAGTTTCTTTCACACCTAAAATATGCTTTTGGTCATCTGATAATTGATCATTAGGTATTAATACCTTTCGCATCGCGACTTGCGCTGTTGCGATTTGTTGTTCATGTCGTTTAACCCGGAGATATTGTTCCTTTGCTTTATTCTTTTTGTGATTATAGTAAGCTGGAATAATGACGTGGACAACTAAAATAATTAATAACACCAAGATCATGGTGACGAAAGCACACTCATACATTATATGACTACCTTGATTAACATCAGCGGTATATATTTGCGCATAAATTCTTGTTGTTAATGTTTGCCCTGGATTTATTAGCGAAATAGAACTAGAAGACGATAACCCAGAAGTTAAATATAATGGGGCTGTTTCCGCTAAGATACGTCCAATGGATAAAATCACCGCTGTGGTAATGCCTTGACGAGCCGCTGGTAATACAATCTTACGAATGGTTTCTCATTTACCAGCACCAAGGGCATAGGAATTAGTTCTTAAATCTTTTGGGACCGATTGCAATGCTTGTTGAATGGTTCTAATAAACACTGGTAGGATTACTATTAAAATAGTAAAAGCACCAGCAATTAATGATTTGCCAGCCGTACCACCAGCCGACATTCCTAAAGTTTGAATAAAGAAAATCAAACCAAACATACCAAATAAAATGGAAGGTGTAGAACCTAATGAATCAACGAAGAATAATAATGATTTTTTTAGTTTACCTTCCTTAGCAAATTCATTAATATATAAAGCAATCATTAGAGATAACGGCAACCCAATACCAATAGCGATGACAATGATCAAAAGCGTATTCACAAATGCTTGACCAGTAGAATCCTTGCTAAAGGAGAACACCGTTGCATCACCACTCGCTAAAGCTACCCCACCGAATCCTAAAATATCGATGACGATTCCTGCCAAGAAAACCATCGTGATCGTCACACAGATTCATTCTCAGAATATTTTTCAAGAAGTATATAGATGAACGAATTTGTTCTTTTGAATTCTAGTAGTTAGATAACCTGAAAGGTTATCAGTGTATTTAATTTTAGAATGATAAGTGATCTTCTCGTATAGTTTTTTAATTTGGGCTGGAATAAATAAAACGACTGTCGCCGCACCGTGTTCAAATTTATTCCATCATAATCATTTACTTTTCTTACGTTTTTTTGTTGCGGTCATTGCAATTGCATTAAGAATCATGACAAAAACAAACATTACTAAACCAAAAGCAAATAACAATGATTGTAGTGCCGGCCCACCACCTTCAGCAAACATATTAGCTGAAATCAAAGCACCTAAAGATCTTAAACCACTAGTCGCCGTTGCTCAGAACCCGTGATCAAAGATGGGGTTGTATCCTTGTGATTGTAAAATCATGGATACAGCCATGGTTTCCCCAATCGCTCTAGCAAAAGCAATAATTACCCCAACCACAATACCATTACGTGCTTCTCGTTTACATACTTTATAAATGGAACGAGTTTTAGTATTACCTAACACCATAGAAGCAGAGATTAATGTATTGTCTACCCCATCTAATGCATTTAACGATAGAGATACAATGGTTGGTAACACCATGAAGGTCAACATAAAACCAGTAGTTAATAAGTTATAGGCTGTCGCAGTGTGAAACACTGCTTTAATAATGCTACCTAATATTTGTGAAGCGAATAATCCGAAGATAACTGATGGAATATCTGCTAACAGTTCTACACCAACCCGCATCGGTTTTTGATGTTTAGGTTTGACACGATATTTAATAAACATCGCCGTTTTGACACCGACTGGTCAGGAAATGGCGATCGCTAACACCGAGATCATCAACGTGATGCACAGCGGTAATCAAACTGATCCTTTATTGCTAGCTAAATCAAATTTAGTACCAAAGATACTTCCACCGTATGCTTTGAAACCCGGAATAGATTTAATCACAATAAAAATAATTAGTAAGAAAAATATTAATGCGAAGATTCATGAAAGCAATGATGAAAAGAACTTGGATGCTTTATCCGCACCTTGTTTTTTAACCATCAAGTTACTCTTCTTAGCCATGGTTATATCCCTTTAGGTAGTGGCGCAAAGTGCCATCCGTCCTCTCAAGGTGCATCTCAATGAGGTGTTAGAGTTGAATCATTGGAAAGATAATAATCTGAAGATCAATTGTTAAAATCTGGAACGTTAAGAGCATTCGGGAACATTTCTCAGTTTTCTTCAGGTGTAAGTGCTTTGCAACCAATCGATTCTAGCTGTTTCTTATAATCATCATCGGTAATCAATGATTTAATAAAGGCAACCTCCGGTGAATCTTGTTGGGCGACTGACAACATCGCATTTAGCGGTCGAAATCAATTGTAACCATTGCTGGAATCCACTTTTGTGATGTCGTAAGGAACTGGTGTCGACGGGTTTAAAATACTACCATCGTATGCAAAAACCCCATAACCGTTCTTTTTGATAAGCGATATATTTTGATTAATAAAGCCGGATGATAAATATACTACTTGCCCAGGCTTATTGGATTTTTGAAACATATCTCAGGCTCGACTATTTGCTTCATCAGTTTGTTGAATACCAAATGAAGTCCCGTACTGGCCTGATGCGAAAGCATTCTTTTGTGGCTCATTTAAACCTGCTTCGTTTTGAAAGTTAGATAAATTGGTCCCATTCACAAAAGAGGACGCGGTGCCTGATGTTAATGAGCCACCAGCTCGTACATAAGGAATTAATGGCGTATTATTAAGCTTTGTTAGTATTATTGAAGGACTTTGATTAATCGCAAAAGAACCTAATCTGACTGGTTTAGTAATACCATCATCGATTCCTGTAAATATTCGCATGAAATCTTGGATATTATCATTGTTCACCACTAACAAATTATTTAAATCATCACTTGATAAGCCTAAATCCTTGGGCGGTATATAAACCATACATATAGCTTCTCATCCTATGGTGACAGTTTTTATCTTATTGTTGATTCATTCATCTCTAAACCCTTTATCGCCAGCGGGTTGGACAGCAGTATATGGATCTTTAGATGCATCGCCGATGTTAGCGTAGTTTTTTGCTATTTGTTCAATACCGAAACCACTACCACCTGCTTCTACGGTGATATCTAATTTTTTATGATTCTTTTGATACTTTCCTGCTAAGGTTTCCACAAAAGGTTTTACACCTGAAGAACCAACACAAGAGATGGGGGTCTTGTTGAACCAGCTGTTAGAAAAGCCAACCACCAAGCCTATAGGAATTAGGCAGAGACCCATGGTTATGGTGTTCTTAATTCATTTTTTCATTGGTGGTGGCTGTTAACCACGCAAATTATACTAAATATATTAATAAATATATTTAGATATACATATAGATTTTTTAGTAGTTTTTAATGCCAATTATTACGTTTAAATATTGTATCGTGATAGCAAAGACTATACTAGACATCATGATGTTCTACTCTAACTTGATATGGTTGCATAGGTTTATTATAGTGGACGGTTATTAGGCAATGGTTTCAATCCGTTGTAATCTAGACGGTCATTGATTTCTTTAATTTCAATTCTAATTGATTTAAACCCAGCCCTCATTTCGATTGCTAGCTCATCAACGGTCATTCGATGTTTACCAATTTTCTCAGCACAAACAATCAAATGATCTTTACCATCACGATGTTCTACTCTGACTTGATATGGTTGCATAGGTCTATTATAGTCAATCACTATTTCTTGATCGTTTATTTTTGGTTTACTTTGTAATTTATCATTCTTTTTCATAGTTTACTCCCTTCACCTTATAAATAGCAACAAAAGTTCTAAAAAACTTCTTTATTTTAATTTCTATGCAATAAAGTACTTATTTTTATCCAAAAATATTTCGTAAATCTTGGTTTAAAGACTTTTGAGTGTCAGCTTTAATAGCTAATGGTTCTAAATTAGGTTCAGTAAAAGTTTTACCTTGTTTTTTCAACACTAAAAACTTTTGAGTTAACTTATCTAATGCTTCTTTATCATAACCTAAGATGTAAATATATTGACCGAGTAACTTCTTAATAGTATTCAAAAACGCCGGAGTAACACTATGCATAAATATTTCAGCATCAGCTTCATCTTCAAATAAAACTACAATGCCATTAGTGGATGCACATTTAATTTTGGTGGCAATTTTTAAAGTTTGCAGAGTTTTATCGTGAGATGTTCTAATTTCGTCAAATAATTCTTTAGCACGTTCTAAAGTTTTTTTAGTGGTGTTATAAGCAATTTGAAAAAATATATCTTCGTCATTTTGTTGTGGTAATACTTCTTTGATATCTACGTGTTTAGCTTCCACTCTAACTTGCGGTTGTTTAGTAATAATTTCTTTAGTAACAAACGCATCTTCTAAAGAAGGTTGCTTAGAAATCTTGTTTTCAACAACTTTAACCTTCTCTGCAACGATAGGCGTGGAAGCAGTAAAAAGTTTGAACGAATTAAATACTGCTGCTTCAAAATAAGAACGCGCATCGTTTGCGGCACGAATTTTCATGTGCGTTTCTTGTCAAATAGTAATTAAACTAATACAAGTGGCAACATTCATATTTAATTGATCAACGTTATTTTTGTTTAATCGTTTTAATAAGCCCTCATCTTTAGTTTGTAAATAAACTAATTTATCAATTAATAAAATCACAATATCGTTTGCTAGATTAGTAA
>JAISKE010000084.1 GCA_031261045.1 Mycoplasmataceae bacterium
TTTCCAATAAACTTTTATGAGAAAAGCTAATATTTAATTTATTTTTAAATTTACTAGTTAATCATTCATAAGCAGCTTTAATTTTTTTGGTGTGAAAAGATAGTATATTTAATTTAAAAGAAGACATATCTTTAACATTATCATTTAGTGGCATGATATTTAATTTCTTATTTAAACCTGCAAAAGCATTTAATCAATGTTTAGTAACATGAACAGATTTACGAGCCAAACTTTCTTCAGTGTAAGCTCATAGTGAAATCTTGTGTGCTTTACAATAATCATACAAAGTGTGACAAAGATCGTTAGGGACTTTATACGATATGGTTTGTTGCGTTTCTACGTTGTAGATATAAGAACCGTTGAAAGCGACGATAAAATTACTTTTACTACCAGTAAAGTTATCAATGATATTTGTATATTCCTTAGCAGAAACAATCGATCTACCGGTTGTAATTATTGGTAACCCGCCTGCTTGCACATATGCTTTAATAGCTATCAAATCAGTTTTGGAAATACGTTTAAATTTTGAAAGTAATGTTCCGTCTAAATCGATCGCTAAGACCCTATGTTCCATCTCTGTTTTCTGAGTTCCTTTTTTATGCATTTTTGAAAAATGTAATACATTATATTTATTTATATAAATAATTAATAATATTTTTTTAATTATTTATATTTATATAAAACATAAATATATTAGCACTCCGACAATGATTGTGATAATTAACAAGAAATATAGTAAAATTAGTACATGGAAATAACAAATAGGCAAAAAAAGATTTTGCAAATTATTGTGGATGAGTATGCATATACAGCTCAACCTATTTCTTCTAAAGAAATCATTAAGAAATACATGCCAGAAGTTTCTAGTGCAACCATTCGAAATGATATGGCTGCTTTAGAGAAATTAAAACTACTTGAAAAAACACATACTTCTTCAGGGCGTATACCATCTATTAATGGTTACAAATACTATGAGGCAAATATTTTACAACCTAAGATTTCTAAAAATATTAAAAGTAAATTAGAAAAAATTTTCATTCAAAGAGATATTTCGATTGACTCCGTTATAGATCAATCGGTAGCAATTATTAATGAAACTTTACAATTACCATCAGTAGTGACTGCTGAACAGACAAACGAACTATTAAAGAGATTTGATTTAATTCAAATTGATCAGAACAATGCTTTAATTCTTTTGATTACATCAAGTGGAGCAGTCAATAAGACAAACATTAGACTAGAAAATAAAAAAGAATTAGATGATATCAGCATCTGTGTTCGTATTTTTAATGATCGATTAGTGGACACCGCTGTAAAAGATGTCCCAGCTAAGCTAGATTCTATTAAAGAAATAATTCGTTCTGCTGTTCACGAATATGAATTCTACATTCGGAAAGTAATTGATAAAATATTTGATTTTAACAAAGTACCGGCAACAAATACGGTTCACGGGACTAAATGATTGACTTCTCAACCAGAATTTCAAAATATTGAACAATTAAATAAAGTGTTAGCCATGTTGGAAGACACTAATATTTGGAAACATATTTCTTACAACCAAGAAAAAACTGGGAAAACCCTTATCACCTTTGGTGATGAGATTGGTGCTAACGAACTTTCAATTGCTTCAACTACGATTAATTCCGGAGATAGTAAACATCAATTATCTGTAGTAGGACCAACAAGAATGAATTATTCTGAGATAAAAGGTTTATTAGATTTCATTAAAATGGAAATTGAAAAGATGAATCAAAAATAATTTATGGCATCATTTCATTCTGAATTATTATCTACTAAAGCGGTCAAAAACAAAATTCTGCAAGTCACTAGTAATGACCGAGGTTTTAATACGTGAGCTAATTACGACCCAGAATATAAAACGTTAATATTTTTTATTTATGTAGTTAATACCTTAAATAAAAGTGCATCGCTTAAAGAAACATTTAAAAAGCTAGAGGCGATTAATTTCTTCGAAACATGTTCTAGGGCAGTTAACGAAAAGAATGACGTGATGGGAGAAGTATTCCAAAAAGCGGTCGAATTAGCTAGCAAATCATTGAGCACATTATTGTTGCCAGAGCAAGTTCCATCATTTACTCAGTTGTGTAAAACTACTTCTGATTTAATAATTCTTAACTATAAAGTAATTCCGTTTGAAATGAGCGCAACTGACAATCTAAATAATAATTATGATAGTAAAATCGATGGCGCGATTCGTCAATGTAAATTAGTTGATGAGTGTCATATGCTATTGCGAAAAGTATCGCCAGATAATATGAACCAATTAGCTGTGTTGCTTAATAATTTATTATTACCGTTAGAAAAATAATTATTTATTTTCAAGCAAAGACGAAGATTCCAAATCTACATAAATAGTTACATCTGGATGATAAATTAATGCAGTTACTGGTCAATTACGTTGATAACGACTCTTCATTAATTCGCTCACAGCAGCAGCGGTTTTAGCGCCAGCAGTAATTAAAATTATTTTCTTAGCTGCTAAAATTGTTCGCAACCCCATAGTGACAACATGAGTCGGTACATTAATTTTTTCATCAAAGATTTGCACTAAATTATTAATCGTGCTCTTAGATAGTGGCGCATTATGAGTTCTACTTCTGATTGATGTTCCCGGTTCGTTAAAGGCAATAT
>JAISKE010000019.1 GCA_031261045.1 Mycoplasmataceae bacterium
GTTGCTTTAAAAAATGAAGGATCTTTTTGATACTTACGAGAGATCTCTAGAATTTCTCTTTCCATTGTTGCAGATAATAATAACGTTTGGTGTGTCTTATTAGTCTTATCTAAAATACGATTAATATCTCTAATAAAACCCATGTCTAACATTTCGTCAGCTTCATCAAGCACAATAGATTTAACTTTAGTTAAATTAATAGATCTACGTTCAATATGATCTAACAGCCTACCAGGAGTTCCAATAATAATTTGAGGATGTTCTTTTAAACCTTTTAATTGTTTCTTAATATCTTGTCCACCGTAAATTGTTAAAACTTTAAGGCCAGGTAAGAATTGCCCAATTTTTCTAAATTCATCAGTGATTTGTAAAGCTAATTCTCGTGTTGGACACATAACCAATGTTTGTATGTCACCACTAGTAGAGTCTAATTCTTGCAATGAAGGTACGACAAAAGCGCAAGTCTTACCAGTTCCCGTAGGGGCTTGACCAATTACGTCTTTCTTTTCTAATGCTAAAGGAATGATACCAGCTTGGATATCAGTCATTTCGTCGTAGCCAACTTTCTTGATACCTTCAAGTATCTTGCTACTTATTTTTAATTCTATAAATTTCATATTTCCTAATTCTCACCGCTACGCATCGCTTAATCATACATTTCTAGCGGAGAGAGATATATCATAATGGTCGAAACCAATGTATTAATTGTATGCTAATTGTTCGTATAATTGAATAAAGATATGAAAAACCTCCGCTTTCAGCACAATTATCACACTCATACAGTCTACTGTCATCATGCCATTAACACCGTTGAAGAAATGATTAAAGCAGCTATTAAAAACGGATTTAAAACAATTGGTTTTAGCGAACACGCGCCATTATTAAGACACCGTAATTTTAGAATGAATTTAGATGATGTGAATAATTATGTTGATGAAGTCAATGCGATGAAAAAGAAATATGCCAAGAAAATTAAGGTGTTGTTAGGATTAGAAACGGAATATCATAAAAGTCAATATAAATATTACAAAGAATTAAGAAGTCGTGTTGACTATATGATTTTAGGGAATCACAACTGTGGGAATCCACACCTTGCTAAAGAGTGAAATAGAAATAATATTAATCTAGAACAATATGCTGCTCAGACAATTGATGGATGCAAAAGTAAATTATTTTCTTGTGTTGCTCATCCGGACTACATTTTTAAATTTTACCACGCTTGAGATGAAGACGCGATTGTTTTAACTAATCAACTAATTGATGCGTCACTAAAATATGATATCCCGCTAGGTTTTAATATTAATGGATTGTTAGTTAAAAAAACTACGATGGATTATCCTAATAATTATTTTTGACAAATGGTTGCCGCTACCAAATGTAAGGTATTAATTGAAGCAGATGCTCATGAAACTACTACGTTAAGCAAAGAAAACACAAAAAAAGCTCTTCAATTAATCAAAGAACTTAATTTGCAGAAAAACATCATTACTCAAATGATAATTAAATAATTAGATTTCTAATCCCTTCTTAAATTGAGAGTTATATAATGTCGCGTAGAACCCTTCTTTTTCTAATAATTCCTGATGTTTTCCGCTTTCAATAATTGAACCATCTCTAATAACGAAAATGTTATCGGCATTTTTAATGGTTGATAAACGGTGCGCGATTACAAACGATGTACGATCTTTCATCAATTCATTCATCGCAGCTTGAATTTCAATTTCCGTCTTGGTGTCAATAGATGATGTTGCTTCATCTAAAATAACTATTTTACAGTTAGATAAGAATGCTCTAGCGATTGCTAATAACTGTCGCTGGCCTTGTGATAGGTTGCTACCATTATCTTCTAAGATGGTTTCATAACCGTTAGGCAGTGAATCTATAAAACGATCAGCACGCGCCATTTTAGCAGCCTTAATTATTTCTTCTTTAGTAGCATCTAATCTTCCGTAGCGAATGTTTTCATAAATCGAAGTGCTAAATAAGAAAGTATCTTGTAACACCATCGTAATACTCTTTCGTAAACTTTCACGTTTAATCTTATTGACAGAAATACCGTCAATTTTTAAATCGCCACTAGAGATATCATAAAACCTTGTAATTAAGTTAACGATTGTAGTTTTACCAGCTCCAGTGGGGCCAACTAATGCCACCAATTCTTTTGGCTTCACGTGGAAACTAATATCCTTCAAGATTGGTTTGCCTTTATCGTATTCAAAATTCATATGTTCAGCTTCTACCAAACCATAAACTTCATTCAAATCCACTGCATCAGCATCATCGGTTTCAATTGGTTGATCTAAAACTTCTAATACTCTAGAAGCAGAAGCCATCGCTAAGAAAATGGAACCAAGTGCCGCTACTAATTGGTTGATGGGGTTGTTTAAGTTACGAGCGAATAGGGTGAAGACAATCAATAATGATGTTTTGTTAATTATTGCTCGAGCTGTTGCATCTGAGATTACATTAGCACTAATATTAAAGTGGATAACCCCTCAATTAGGATTAATCCATCCGCCACCATGTTTACCGCCAACATACATTCCTACAATGCCGATTGCTGCCAATACGACAAATGACATATTATTCATAAAAATATTGATTGGCATTAAACCGTTAGTAGTTGCTTGTGCAACAATGGAATTCTTAGTTAATGTACGATTTAGTTTATCGAAATCTGCTAATGATTTATCCTTCATTTTAAATAAAGATAATATTTTTAGCCCAGAAACATTTTCCTCAATAAAACCATTTATATCGCCTAAACTGTTTTGTTGTTTGCGGAAATACGGTTTAACTTTCTTCATAATGGTAATGTTTATTACCAAGAAAATAGGAATTAAAATAATGGCGAAGATACCTAATACAGGATTGATTAATAACATGGTAATTAACATGGTAATAATCATGAATACTCAATAAACAACGTTACCTAAATACTGTGACAAGGTTTGTCCAATGTTATCGACATCATTAATTGTTCGGCTCATAATATCGCCCGAAGGTGTGGAATCAAAATATTTTATAGATAGATTATTTAATTTAGTGAACACTGCATTTCTAATTTTATAACTACCACCTTCAGACATCTTTAATAGGATGTAAGATTCCAACCAATTAAAACCATTAGATAATAGATAAACAATTATTAAACCGACGCAGAGTCAAATAAACGAAGTTAAAATGAATTGTGCTGGATTCACAGCTTCAGAGCTAATTAACTTAGAATTAAAAGGGATAATATAACGTGAATATAAGAAACCATTCATAATGATGCCCGCCGTTGAAGCGATACCACCAATCAAGGCTAATACAATGGCTACAACGAACATTTTTTTATAATCACTATAGAATTTAGCCAACTTTTTTAAAGTTGATTTAAAACTAGAGGATTTAGCGAACCCACCAGAAGTAGTGGGCTTATACGATACAGGTGGCATTAGCTAATCCCCTCCTTTCCTAATTGTGATTCTACAATTTGTCGATAGATATCATTAGTTTTGATTAGGTCATCATGTGTACCGTCACCAACAATTTTGCCAGAATCCAAAACAATAATCTTATCTGCATTCTTCACTGAAGCAATACGCTGACTAATAATTATTTTGGTGGAATCAAAATAATTATTTTTTAAATTTTCTTGGACTTGAGCTTCTGTTAGCAAATCTAGTGCGCTAGTTGTGTCGTCTAAAACTAAAACCTTGGGTTTCTTAATTAAAGTTCTCGCAATGGATAAACGTTGTTTCTGACCGCCGGAGAAGTTACGGCCTCTTTGCTCTACAGGGGCAGCAATTTTATCAGGAAGATTGTAAACAAAATCATAAGCGCAAGCATCCTTTAGGGCGTTATCAATATCATTTATATCCGCATTCTGCTTACCAAATCTTATGTTACTTTCAATAGTACCAGAGAACAATACTGATTCTTGTAATACTACA
>JAISKE010000003.1 GCA_031261045.1 Mycoplasmataceae bacterium
GTAACTGATTTTGATAATCCTGCTAAAGAACCATTGCCGGGTTATAAAAAAATATTACCCATGGTTTATTGCGGTATCTACCCCATTGACAATAGTCAATTTGATGCCCTTAAAGATGCGATGCAAAAAATTTCTTTGAGTGATTCTTCATTAAGTTATGAATATGAAACATCGCAAGCATTAGGTTACGGTGTACGTTGTGGTTTTTTAGGTTTATTGCACATGGACGTAATTCGCGAAAGAATTGCTCGAGAATATCGCATTGATTTAATCATGACGCCACCAAGTGTTAAATATAAAGTTATTAAAACTGATGGCACCGAAATGATGATTGATAACCCCGCTAAATTACCTGATCGAACTTATATTAGACAAATTGAAGAACCGTTTGTTAAATTAACGATTGTTACTCCAGAAACACACATTGGTGCCATCATGGATCTATGCTTGCAACACCGTGCTATTTATAAAAACCTAGATTACATTGACAGTTTAAGACATAAGTTGACTTATGAAATTCCATTAGGTGAAATTATTTATAACTTCTTTGATAATTTAAAAACGGTTTCCCGTGGTTATGCAACCATGGATTACGAATTCATTGATTATCGTGCACAAAACTTGGTAAAGGTAGACTTACTATTAAACGGTAACGCCGTAGATGCTTTATCTTTCATTAGTCATCGTGATTTTGCTTATGCTAAAGCCAACAAGATTTGTATCAAGCTAAAAGAGAATATTCCGAAACAACAATTCGAAGTACCGATTCAAGCAGCGATTGGCGGTAAAATTATTGCCCGTGAAACTATTCGTGCTATTTACAAGAATGTTTTAGCTAAATGTTATGGTGGCGATGTGTCTCGTAAAAAGAAGTTATTAGAACAACAAAAAGAGGGTAAAAAGAAGCTTAAAGCAATTGGCAACGTGGCCGTCCCTCAAGATGTTTTCATTAAGATACTTAGTGATGATTAATAATATATAATCTATTACACATTAAATTCATTGGAGAAATTATGAAAGTAGTAAATACAGAATTAGCCCCTAAGGCTGTCGGACCATATGTTCAAGGTGTGATCGCTGGAGACTTTTTATATATCTCTGGTCAAATTCCTTTTGATCCAGTGACCATGCAAAAAGTTAGCGACAACATTAAAGACCAAACTAGACGATCACTAGAAAATATTAAAGCCATTGCGGAAAATGCCGGTGCGACTTTAAATGATGTCGTTCGTTGTGGTGTATTTTTAACTAACATTGATGACTTTGCTGCCATGAATGAAGTTTATGCGGAATATTTTACTAATTGAAAACCCGCGCGTAGTGCTGTAGAAGTTTCACGATTGCCAAAAGGTGTTCAAGTAGAAATTGAAGCCGTTATTCATCTAAAGAAATAATGTTAAAAACACAAACATCTAATGAAGCAACAGTAAGCGTTTCTAACAAGACCGTCGGATCAATCGGTTTATTTGGAGCGATCTCTGTTATTATTGGCGCCGTTATTGGTATTGGGGTTTTCTTTAAGAATGGTAGTGTGTTCCGTAATAACCAAGGTAGCGGTATTGGCGTATTATTCTCTTGAATCATCTCATTCATAATTGCTTTAGCAACTGCTTATTCGTACGTGGAAATCGTATCCATTAAAACTAAAAGTGTTAATGCTGGTTTGGGTGCCTGAGCGACTGAATTCGGTGGCAACCGTATTGGCAGATTTGTTAGATTAGGTCAGCCTGTCATGTATTATGGTTTAACAGCTACCGTATGTTCGTTATTTGCAGCAGAAGCAGTCCTAAATATTCATAAACCTGGCAATATTGATTTTGTTGGTTTTTGAGTTGTAACCTTAATAACGCTTGCTTTGTTGGTAACATTTATAACCATTAATGCCTTTGCACAAAAGGTTGGTAGGGGTTTTGCTAAAGGCTCTACCATTACCAAATTTATTCCGATTGCTGCTGTAGTATTTTTGGGTATTATCTTTGGTGCAATGCATCCAGGAAACAATATCTTTGATCCCCACAATCGAGTTTATGAACCATCTAGCATCGCCACACCTAATTGAGATAGTGGTAGTTTTTCATTTGCTGGAATGCTAACTTCGTTACCAGCGATATTATTTGCATTTGATTCATTTTTAATTGTGGGTAATATTGCTAGTCATGTGAAGAACCCAAAACGAAATGTACCGTTATCGATTGTACTGTCCATGGTTACTAGTGGTTTTATTTATTTAATGGTTACTATTTCACAAATCATTTCAGGTTGCGGTAGTCCATATTTATTATTCAGTTTCATTTTTGGAGACGGCAATCTTGGTAATACGATTGGTTCTATTATTATTTCGGTATTTATTATGATTGCGATATTTGGCGTAATTAATTCAATGAGTATGGCCATTGTCAATTCATCTCAATCATTAATTGAAGACAACATTATCATGGGCCAAAAATTATTTAACAAAATTAACAATCGTCGTTACCTTATGGGCGGCTATGTCCTCGGTTTGATGACAATTGGTCTTTGATGAATGATTGTTTGTATCCCATCGATTATCATGAATACAGATCAAATTGGCGATGCAATTTGTAATTTCGGAGAAGTTTATATCTATGCCATTTATGCATTTGTTATTTTATTGTCCCTAATTAACCGCCGTAAGCAAAAGGTAGAAGTGACAAAAAATAAAGGTCATTGGCCGATTAGTATTGTGGCTATTTTCGGTTGCTTTTTAGCGGCTGGGTTCTGTATTTTCTATAGTTATAGCTTTGAGTTTGTAAAACCAGGTTATGCTAATAGTCAGAGTTATTGCGGATTGTTCTTTGATAGCCCTTGACGAATGACTATGTGACAGGAAACTCTAATTTTCTGAGTAGTGGGTCTTTTCATGATGTTATTCCCATACATCAATGATTTAATTATTAAGAAAACTGATAAGTCCTACCATTTACCGTTTATTTGAGAAAAAGTAAGTAAAATTAATTTTGAAATAACCGTAGTAAACAATGAAACCAAGTCCTAGACAATTAAAGAAATGAAGAAAACGCAAGCCCGGAACTCACCGCAGTTTCGCTGAGAAACGTAATCGTACGTCTAATATTTAGTGCAATAACTTTAACAATTATTTTAATGTAGTTATGCTTAGTTAGTATGTTACATTCCATCAATGTCGGCAAAGCCATTGCTAAATACCGACGAATTAATCACATGTCACAAGCTGAGCTAGGCAATATTTTTGATGTTTCTGCTCAAGCAATAAGTCGGTGGGAGAACGGAATTTCTCTACCTGATATCATTTCGTTTTCGGTGTTAGCAGACATTTTTAAAACTACCGTATACCAATTAATAAGTAATGAGTCGTATGATTCAGAGTTTTCTGTGGATGATAAAAATAATAGAAAAATCACTCTATGCGTAGTGTGGGGTTTAGATAGATAGCATATTTTTAAGGAGAAAATAATATGAAAGGTGCAGAAACCACACCAGATATAGTAAAACGCCAATGCGCGATCGTAAATAAAAATGTTGTATAATAATGCTATCTAAATTCAACACTACGCACTATTAAGTAATCAAAATACTAATAATAATGATTTCACCAACGCCAATTGACTAGACGGTTTTATAGAACATGCCAATATTTTACAAACTAATTTTGGCGGGTCAAAAATGTCTAATTTAATTGCTAAGTTTGTTTTGTTGGTTAAGTGCAATTGACAAAACGCCAACGTTAGCAACGCTTACTTCGATAATTGCATTTTTACAGGTTGCAATTTCGCTAATACTAATTTCATTAATTCTATATTCTATAACCTTAGATCTCGCGATAACGTTTTATCATGTATTATTGATGATACTTTGTTTATCAATTCATCTTTCAGAAATGAGATGTTTACCTCTCCTCGTGTTGTCAATGCGGCTTTTATAAACTGTGGATTCTCTGACATAAGAATAAATAATATTTGCATGAAGAATGTGCGACTAAGTAAATGTAAATATGTGAATCTTAGTTTTATAAACTGTAATTTAATCAATTGTACATTTGAAGAATCTAACTTTAAAAATGTTGGAATGATTGATTGTGCGATTGACCAATACACTATGATTTCCTTAAAAAATAATGTTTCATTTAAGTCTAATGTAGCAATTCCCACATCAAAAACCGTTCACTAACCTTATGTAATAGTTTCCCACAAAATTAACGTATGGGAAAATTGTGGGTAAATATATTCACATAAATTTTATTTGTTGTATACTAATAAAAATTCAAGGAGGA
>JAISKE010000018.1 GCA_031261045.1 Mycoplasmataceae bacterium
CATGAACGTTTTCCACGCTTCATGGTTTCGTTAGCAATTTTAGTAAAGTCTTCAGCTTTTAGAATATTGTCTTTAGTAACGATGGCTTCTGCTTCGGTAGCTACACCAGCTTGAATGGCTAAATCGCTAAACCCACGTCCCATAACTTCTACAAAACAAATGCCAGAGTGCGAATCAAAGCTATCTCTTAAAGCATCAATCGCTGTAGTAATGGTGTTTAAACAAGTGTAAAAACCAATGGTGGAATCAGTAGAAGCAATGTCATTATCAATGGTGCCAGGTAAAGTCATTACTTTCATACCAAATTGGGTTAAACTATCCGCACCACGATAAGAACCATCACCACCGATAATAATTAAAACATCCACTTTGTGTTTCTTTAAATTTGCTACCGCTTTTTTCTTGTTAGCCGGCTCCATAAATTCTTTAGAACGTGCGGTGCCAATGACAACGTTGCCTCGAGAATTAAATTGTTCTAAGTAACGGACATCTGCTACACCAAATTTATCTTCTAACAAACCTTTAAAACCGTCATAAATTAATAACGTATCAATTTTATGAACTTGAGCTGACTTTACTAATGTAGTGATGGCATTATTCATTCCCGGAGAGTTTCCACCTGATGCTAAGATTGCGATTCTCATATGACCTTATTTCTTGATGTTTGTAAACGTATTTACACCATCATATGTTGCTTGGATACCAAGTGCATCTTCAATTTCCATTAAACGATTATATTTCGCAACTCGTTCACTACGTGACATTGATCCAGTTTTAATCTGTCCAGTCGCTAAAGCAATTGCTAAATCAGCAATGGTGGTGTCTTCAGTTTCGCCGCTTCGATGAGAAACTACCGCGCATCAGTTTGCTGCTTGTGCTTCCTTAATGGTAGCAATCGTTTCAGTTAGCGTACCAATTTGGTTTAACTTAATTAGAATGGCGTTGGCCACACCTTTAGCAATACCTTCACGTGTAATTCTTGGGTTAGTACAGAATAAGTCATCCCCAACAATTTGAATTTTATTTTGCACACGGTCCATTAATTTCTTTCAACCATCTCAATCATTTTCAGCTAATCCATCTTCGATGGAGATAATTGGATACTTCGCAACTAAGCTCATTAGATAATCAATCATTTGATCGGTGGTTTTAGTGCCATCGGTATGATTTAAAATTTTAGCTTCAATGGCTTTCTTAAAAATATAAACTTTCTTTTCGTTATCATAAAGTTCACTACAAGCACAATCTAAAGCGATAGCAACATCTTTATCAATGCCCGGTTTGTAACCGGCTTCTTTTACCGCTTCGACCATTAAATCTAATGTCTCTTCAGCATGTTTAAGCAACGGTGCATATCCGCCTTCATCACCCTTAGAAGTATTTAATCCTTTGGACTTTAATAACTTTGCTAAAGCATGGAAACATTCGCTAGCCATTTGACACGCTTGACGAATGGATTTAGCACCAATCGGCATAAACATGAATTCTTGAAAGTCAATGGTATTATCTGCGTGCGCTCCACCATTAATAACGTTTAACATTGGCACAGGCATCTTATAAATAACTTGATCGGCACTTTTACCTAAAATATCTTCACGAATGTATTTGAATAAAGGTTTTTTCTTATAGTTTGCAGCACAATGTGCACAAGCCAGCGAAACTGACAAGATAGCATTGGCGCCTAATTTTGTTTTAAATTCAGTACCATCTAAAGCCATCATGAATTCATCTATTTTAGTTTGTTCGTCAACTCTTAAACCGGTGTTTAATAACGCAGGAGCAATAATACGGTTGACATTCTCTACGGCTTTTAAAACACCTTTACCACTGTAACGTTTTTTGTCACCGTCGCGTAGTTCCAACGCTTCACGTTCGCCAGTTGATGCACCTGACGGCACAAACGCTTTACCATTTACTCCACTATCGGTTGTGACGATACAACCAACTGTCGGAAATCCTCTTGAATCCAACACTTCGTATGCACGAATGGATTTAATTTTATCAAACATGTTTTCTCCTAATGTTTATTTATGGAGTTATTATAAACATAATTAATAAATATATTAATTAAATGGCAGGTGTTTTTGGTACCGGAATACTATTCACATTTTCTAAAACTTCAATCAACATTGAAATGGTTGTACCATAGTCATTATTTCGATATTTATCTTCAGCCATTGTAATCACCTTTTCAAAATCTGCATGTTCATTACGATATTTGTTTGTAAAAAACATCAGACGCTTTGCATAAAGTTTTAAAGTTTGATCAAAAGTAGCCGAAGAAATTAATAATGATGCTTGTTCACGAACATTAGCCATTTGTTTTTGAACATATACATAATGACCAAAATAATCTGTCGTTAAACTATTTTGTAAGCCTTCAATATCTAAAATAATATTTCTAATTGCATTAAAGTTACCCTCATCTTTTTTCTCAGTAATGTTTTCCGATAGTAATTGTGTAAGCGTAAGCTTAATATCACTTAATTCATCGTTAATTAAGATGGATGTTTTATATTTGTCATCAATTTCTTGCACCAAATTATTAAGTTTTACTTTCCATTCCACAATTTGAATTGATAAGTCACTCATATTCTTCAAAAATTTCTTTCTTTGTAAAACATCAAAATTATCATAAGCACTTTTTAAACCTTGATAATTTAAACTAATTTTCTTTATTTCATTAGTTAATTCAGCTGCACGCACTCGAATATCGTCACTACGATTATCACCAAAATAACTAATGATATTGTTAAATGCGCTTTCCACATCACCGTATTCTTTACTTAAAATCGCAATTTGATCATGCATTGTTTTCATATCACGTTGGATTAAAACTTTGGTTTCGTCACCCATCTTAATGTTTACATTAGTGATTTCAAGTGATTGAACTGCAATAATAGCATTCTTTCTAGCGTCTGTTAGTTTTAATTGCTTTAAATTTTGTGCTAATTGATAAGTACTATTGTGCCCGCTAGCTAAATTTCTTTCAATTTCCGAGAAATCTGCTTTGGAAATGCTTTTCTCTACACATTTTAAATTTTCAGTAATTTGAGTTTCTAGTTTCTTTAAGTAATTTAAAATATGATCAAGTTCATAAAGCCCAATTGTTAATACATAAAAATCTTTTACTCTAGAATTTAATTCTGTAAATAATGCTAATAATTTGTCGTTATCAATCTTAACCGCATATTCAGTAGCATCAATAATAATTTTCTTAATCATGTCGTACATGTTTTTAAAAACATCATTGCGATAACGAGTAGATAAATTTAGCTCATAAAAGTTAGCAATCTTATCAGTTATTGAACGGAACTCAGTTAGTAAATCTGAAATATTTTTACTATATTGTGTGGCACTAGCGGATACTTGTCTTAAACTCTTGATCAAAATACTAGATTTTCTTAAATCGTTTTCCGCTTCACGGATTAATTTACTAGCTTGACGATATAAATATCTAGAGTTTAAAATGGTAATGTTCATTATCTTGTTACGAATGACTTCGCTTTGCTTTTTTAAAGTATCTCGTGCTTCATTAATACTATTCATCAAAGTTCTTAATTCAGTGTTATTCTTCGCCAATTTTTCTAGGTGTTTAAATTGATTAATGTTTAAAAATTGAACAGTGTTATTAAAATCTTCTTTTATTTTATACTCACGTTTCAATAATTTTTTATGCACAAAAAACACTAATGAAAATATGCTAAACATAATTAAAAACAAACCACCCAAAACAATTAAAGCAATAATTTTACCGTGTAAATTTGAATTAGTTCCGTTAAGGATCATTTGTGCAGCGGTGTTTAACATAATTATTTAATAGCTTGATTTACATCTTGAGCAATCATTAGTTCTTCATCGGTACGAATACTATAAATTGGAAATACGCTATTAGGTTCGCTAACTATTTTTCATTCAGCATATTTTTCATCGAGTCTATTTCGATTAGTAATTAATTCAATTATTTTAACCTCTTCACAAACCTTCTCAATGATAAAACCGCTGTTTTCTCCAACACCGGCAGTAAAAACAATCGCATCAACTTTATTATTTAAATCATTGATGTAACGAATAATATATTCAGCAATTTTCTTCGCATACATTTTTACAGCCAATAATGCTTTTTCATCTTTCTTGTCATACAAATTTAAAATATCGCGCATATCACTACTGCCGACTAAGCCGTATAGTCCAGAGCTTTTGTTTAACATATTGTCGATTTGCTTAGCGTCCATTTTTTCACGCATTAAATAAATTGGAATGGAAGGGTCGATATCACCTGATCTAGTACCCATAATTATTCCCTCTAATGGAGTTAAGCCCATACTAGTGTTGTATGATTTACCTTCTTTAATAGCGCAAATACTTGCTCCGTTGCCTAAGTGGCATACAACTAAATTTGGTTTTGGATTCTTTAATATTTCAGCGGTTTTAAGTGCAATGAATCGATAAGAATTACCATGAAAACCATAACGTCTAATTGCATATTTCTTGGCAACAGTTTGATCAATTGCATAAGTGTAATTTTCTTTAGGAATTGTAGAATGATAAGTATTATCAAACGAAGCTACATTCACGGCATTCGGTAATTTCTTTTCAAAGATTTCAATCACCGTCAATTCAGGTTCATTATGTAGCGGTGCCAATTTAATATGGTCTTTAATTGCCGTCTTTACTTCAGGAGTGATGATCATACTTGTACTATATTTTTCACCAGCTAAAACAACTCGATGACCCACACCGATAATTTCATTAATGTCGGTTACTAATTTATTCTTTGTCAATTCTGTAAGAATAATTTCGGTAGCTTGTGTATGATTTTGCATTGGCACATCAAAACTTATTTTTTGATCAGCAAATTTCATACTAAAATGACCGTCTACAAAGATTCTTTCACACAACCCAGATGCTTCAACTTGATAGTTAGTTGCATTAAATAACTTAAATTTAATGGAACTACTACCAGCATTAATT
>JAISKE010000025.1 GCA_031261045.1 Mycoplasmataceae bacterium
TTAACTCTTCAGTAGCATCGATTAGTTTTAACACCATATTACCACAAACCCCGCATTTATAAAACTTCATTTCCATAGTTAATCTCCTTCATATTAATTATTAATATAATTATACGAAATGAAAAAACTGTTAGTTGAGTACGACATTATAATAATTGGAGCTGGGCACGCTGGTTTAGAAGCAGCCTTTGCTTGTGCACATTTAAATTTAAAAACAGCATTAATTACTTTATCTAAAGAATCAATTGCTTTAATGCCTTGCAACCCATCAATTGGTGGTCCCGCTAAAGGTGTGGTAACAAGAGAAATTGCGGCCCTTGGCGGCGTGCAAGCAAAAGCTACCGATGATTGTCAACTACAAATGAAATTATTAAATAGTTCTAAAGGAGCGGGGGTTTGAGCTTTACGTGCGCAAGTGGATAAACTTCAATATCAGACATGATTTATTAAAGAGATTAAACATACGAAGAATCTTGAATTAATTATTGATGAAGTTAAATCTTTAATTATTAAAGGCAAACAAGTTATCGGTGTGCAAACCAGTAAACATAAGAATATCCTTGCTAAAAAAGTAATTATCACTGCTGGAACATACATGAATGCGATTACCCATATTGGTGATGAGAAAAAATTAGAGGGACCACAAGGACTAGAACGTAGCTTTGGTTTATCTGATCAATTAAAGAAACTAGGGTTTGAAATGTTAAGACTTAAAACTGGGACACCACCACGAGTCTTAAAAACTTCTATTAATTACACTCATCTATCTAAAGAACCAGGGACTAATAAGAAATTGTCATTTAGTTTTTACGACCCTCACTTCTTACCATTTAATAAACAAACTATTTGCTATTTAACTTATACTAATGAGAAGACTCATCAAATCATCAATAAAAATAAACAATTCTCGGCGATGTATTCTGGAAGTATCAAAGGAGTAGGCCCGAGATATTGTCCTAGTATCGAAGATAAGGTGACGAGATTTGCGGATAAACCAAGACATCAAATCTTTGTAGAACCAGAATCTTTAAAATTAAATACCATGTACTTACAGGGATTATCTACTTCCTTACCCAAACAAGTTCAAGAAGAGTTTGTACACTCCATTAAAGGATTAGAAAAAGCCGTCTTTGATAAATATGCTTATGCGATTGAATACGATGCGATTAATCCCGTTCAATTATGACCTTCATTAGAATCTAAAAAGTACAACAATTTATATTTTGCTGGTCAAGTAAATGGCACTAGCGGTTATGAAGAGGCTGCTTGTCAAGGGCTAATGGCTGGGATTAATGCAGTCTTATCAATTAAAAATAAAAAGCCTTTAATCTTAAAGCGTGATGAAGCGTATATTGGTGTGCTAATTGATGATTTGGTCACTAAAGGTGTAACTGACCCCTATCGTCTATTAACGAGTCGTGCAGAGTATCGTTTGTTGCTAAGAAACGATAACGCGGATGACCGTTTAATCAAATATGGTAAGAGTCTGGGGCTAATCAAACCTATAGAATATAAAGATTATTTAAAGAACGACCTCTTAATGAAATCAACCATTAAATACTTAAAGCAAGCAACCCTAAAGGACCTACCAAAAACCTTTAAACGATTCGCAACTTCTGCTCATAGCTTATATGATTTACTAAAACGACCAGAGATTAAACTAACTCAGATATTACCAAAGACATATTTAAGTAAGTTAAGTGATCAATTAATCGATAAAATTGAAATCGCTGTTAAATTTGAAGGTTATATTAAGAATCAAGCCAAGCACATTGACCGAATTAACAAATATGACGATTTGTCCCTAGCGAAAATTAAAAATTACAAACAAATTAGGAACTTATCATTAGAAGCGATTGATAAATTAAACAAAGTTAAACCATTAACATTAGGACAAGCGAAAAGAATTAGTGGTATAAATATGACTGATTTAGTCATAATTAGTATTACTTAGACAAAAAATAATATGAATGCTACCCAATTTAAACAAGAAATAAATAAAGCTTTTACTGACATTGACGCCGGGTTCTTTGATAATGTGGAGAAATATAAAGTGTTTTTACAAGATTACAATCAAAAAGTAAATTTAACTCGTCTTGATACTGAGGATAAGATTTATGGTGATTACTTTTATGAATCCGTAATTCCTTTTCAGAATGTTCATTTAACTAATCTCAGAACAGTGCTAGACATTGGTAGTGGTTCAGGGATTCCGGGTGTGGTGTTGAAATTAATGTATCCACATTTAGATTTAACCATCATTGAATCAAATAATAAGAAAGTAACATTTCTAAATAAGTTATGTGAAATGTTAGGAATTAAAGTTACGGTGCTATATCAACGGGCAGAATTAATTCAAGCTAATCAACGTGAAGCATTTGAATTAGTTACTTCCAGAGCAGTAGCAGCATTGTCGATATTAGTGGAATTATCCATTCCTTATTTAAAAGTGGGTGGTACTTTGATTGAACCAAAAACCATGAATGCAACGAATGAAATTAAACAAGCCGAAACTAAAATTGAACAGTTAGGTGGTAAACTAGTAATAGTGGATCAATTTATGTCAGTTAACAAAGTTAACCACCATGTTGTTATTGTAAAGAAAATCGCGCCAACTAATCATCAATATCCACGAATTTGACAAGAAATCATTAAGGATGAAGATGTCTAAAATTATTGCTCTATTATCAAGTGACAAAAAAGGTGGCGCCACTACCATTGCTTTTAACTTAGCTAACATCTTAAAGGGTGAAGATAAAAAAGTATTAATCATTAATAACGAATTTGAAAGTTCCTATACTAAAATTTTAGACATCAACGCTAAAGATATTAAAACAACTGGCACCATTTATCCATTAGTATTTGCTAAGTATAAAAAGAATGTCCAGATATTATTTTTAAAGAATCCTCTTACCCAAATCAACAACTTAAAATTGGACTATCAAAAGATTTTAACTGCTCAAGCAAAGCAATGGAAAGATTTATTTGATTATGTAATCTTTGATACCAACTATACTTGAAAGAAATTAAGCAACATTGCTTTACAGTTTGCTAGTAGTGTCATTGCGGTTTATGATATTAATCATTACACCACCACTGATTTAACTAATACCGTGAAAGACATTAGAATGAACCAGTTAACTAATAGCAAACTTAAATTAAGTGGTATTGTATTAAACAACTTTATCCGTGATGATAATAATCATTTAGCGGCGTTACTTAATATTGATAAGATTCTATATAAACAACAAAATGTGATTACTTTACCATTTGTTAATGAATTAGTAAAAGTATCAGATAAATCTTTATCTTATACCAATAGTATTCAATGATCTGATTATGCAATGGAATTAAGTAAAATTGCTAAATTATTAAAGGCCTAATTAGCGCTAGTTCAACCACTAGGTAAACCAACAGATTTTAAATAAATCAAGGCTTGGCTATCGCTAAATGAGCAATTTGTATGTGAAACTGTTCCAATAGTATTTACGCCCCTAAAACAATTGATTCCACTTCATTTTGGTAAAACATTTCAATCCGCTAGGTTAATATTATTAATTAGAGTTTGACTAGAGAAAGCATCATTATTTATGGCAACAATCGTTGAAGGAATAGTGAGAGACCCAGTAATTTTTTGTGCATTACTGCCGACGGAAAAAGTGTAAGCAGCAACTCCATAGGTGCCCGGGATAAAGCTAAAACTAGCGGTAGTGCCTTGACTATAATTTACTGATAATGCTCATATATTTGTACAAGCGCTGTTTGTTTTACAATAATACACACCTTGGTCAGTTTGGAAGGCAGCACTATTACAATCATAAAATGCCTTTTGACCAACGTAATTTACAGTGTTTGGTAAAACTAAATCATCAGTAATTGAGGAACATTCCATAAAGGCACTGGAGCAAATTGAACGTAATTTATTTAGTCCGCCAATAATTTGGGATCACGAATTGCTTATACCGCTATTACTAACGAATGCTGATCCGACAATCCCGTAAGTATTAGCATTCAATGTTAAGGCACCAGTGATTGCACTCTGGCCGCCAAAACATCATATATTGTGGTATTCCGATTCATCTGTTCAAGAGTATTGCACGCTATTCGCAATGCTTCATTCAAGGTTAGTATTAGTAAAACAATTATCGCCTACAATAACCACAGAGTCAGGGATGTATAGCTTGCCACTTAAATTAGTACAACCTTGGAATGCACCGTGATCAATACAATACAAATATTGTCCAAAAGTAATCGTTCCAGTTAGACTTGTGTCATTTTTAAAAGCATCTGTTGATATTCGATATACTTTATATTCCTCGTTGTTGTGAACGATTGTGTCAGGAATGACTAGATTTTTAGCAGAGTAGTTGTTAATAGAATCAATGGTTGCTAATTTTGTGCCCCCGTTATCATAGTAAGACATATTTACAGTTCCGGCAGTATGATTTTGCCAATTAGAACCATCATCATTATATGGAGATGTTTTTGGAGTTTTTTTATGTCAAATCGCATAACCGATGCCAATTCCAGTTCCGATAAGGGCTAAACCACCAAATATTGAACCTAAAATGATGCCAGTTTTCTGTTTTTTTGTTAAGCAACTATTTCTACTTAAAGATCTTTGTTTTTTCATAATATCCTCATTTCTTATTTAGGATATTATATAAAAAATTAAAAACCTAAACCACCAAATGGATTTTTACCATGGCGAATCATCTTCCCCATCTCTTCCATTTTCTTTTTAGATTTTTCTCATTCAGACAATAATTTATTTAAATCATCTGGTTTACGTCCAGAGCCATTTACCACTCTTAATCTTCGGGTGGCATCTTTCTTAAATAATTGTGGATTGCGTCTTTCCTTTTGAGTCATGGAAGTTAATAAGATACTTCAAGTTTTCATCTTACGTTCTGCTTCACCAATCCGGTCTTCACTAACTTTAGGTGCGTTAGGCATCATTTTCATAACGGAACTCATAGACCCCATCTTGGATAATTGTTTCATTTGTTCCATTAAGTCTTCTAAATCCATCTTGCCTGATAACATACGACCCATGGCTTTTTTAGCTTTATTTTCATCCAAAGTTTCGCTAGCTTTTTCAGCCAAGGTCAAAATATCACCTAAACCTAAAATACGATCGGCAATTCTTTCTGGGTAGAAAACATCTAAAGAACCAACTTTTTCACCAATACCCGTAAATTTAACTGGCACTTTCAGTAAATGAGTTAATGAAAGAGCAGCACCAGCTCGGGCATCAGAGTCTAATTTAGTAATTACGAAACCAGTTAAATCCAGATGCTTATTGAATTCAGAAGCAACATTAATTACGTCTTGACCTGACATGGCGTCAACTACTAATAATATTTCATCAGGTGAAACTCGATTACGAATGTTTTTTAATTCAGTCATTAATTCTTCGTTTGTTTGTAAACGTCCAGCGGTATCAAAGATAATTACATCATTATCATTAGCTTGTGCTTTAGCAATTGCTTCGTCAGCGGTAATCACTGGGTTTTGAACGCTCTTTTGGTAGAAGTCTACTTTTACTTCTTTGGCTAAAGTTTCTAATTGATCGATGGCTGCTGGACGATAAATATCTAGAGCAACTAGCATGGGCTTTTTATCAAATTTACTTTTAAAATAATTGGCAAGTTTAGCTGCAGTCGTAGTTTTTCCAGACCCTTGCAAACCAACCATCATAATTTTTAATGTTTTAACGTTAGTGTTGACACCAGCCGTTTTTTTGCCCAAGATATTTACTAATTCATTTTTAATGATTGTTAATAAAACTTGTTCGGCATCTTCGCCAGGATTAATTACTCGACCAACCGCTTGTTGACGAATACTTTTAATAAAATCTTTAACCACGATTAAACTAACGTCAGCATCCAATAAAGTAATTCTGATTTGCTTTAAGACTTCGGTTATTTCATCTTCAGTGATCGTTCAGTTGTCTAACTTCTTTTTAAAGTGACGGGCAACGATCTTGCTTATCATTGATTTGAACATGTTAAGCCCACTTAATTAAGAAGAAATCTTTTTTACCCTTTTTAATGTAAGAGAATTGATGATTAATCGTATCACGCTTGTTGATCTCATGGTCAAACTTTTCAATGATCTTGCCATTAACGACAATGCTCTTGGACTCAATTAGACGACGACATCGCTCTTCGACTTAGTTACTCCAGCATTTACTAATAAATCACTAATAACATAGCTATCCTGCGATGCCTCATAAGCTGGCAAAGTAGTTAGCCACATTAATAAATTATCAGTAGATAGAGTATCAAGATTGCCTTTATATAAGACATCGGCAATGGTTACACAATCAGCATAAACTTGATTGCCGTGGATATCACTAACGATACATTCGGCTAGCTTACGTTGCGCAATTCTTTTAGACGGTTCACTAGCTTGTTGTTTTAAAATAGTTTCAATTTCTTCTTGAGTTAAGAATGTTAAGAATTTTAATAATTGTTCCACTTTACTATCTGGTTGATTAATTAAGAATTGATACATCGCAAATGGTGAAGTATATTTAGGATCAAGGTAGATGGCGCCCTTTTCACTCTTACCAAACTTAGTACCGTCTTCTTTAGTTAATAAATTAATGGTTAAGCCACATGCTTTATTTTCCTCACCGTACATTTTACGAATGATTTCTACACCAGTAGTAATGTTACCTCATTGGTCACTACCACCAATTTGTAATACAACGTCTTCATGTTGATATAGTCAAGCAAAGTCATAACCTTGAATTAAGGCATATGAAAATTCTGTAAAAGAAATACCAGATTCTAATCTTGTTTTAATTAAATCTTTCTCTAATAAATAGTTAACGTTAATTAATTTACCAACATTTCTTAAGAAATCGAACATACTCATCTTGCTATAGATAATGTTGTTATTAATAACATCGGTATCAGAATATTTAATAATCTGTTTCTCAATTGCGGCTGCATTAGCATCAATTACATCAACAGTTTTCATGGTACGCTCTAATTTTTTTCCGGAAGGATCACCAATTTGACCAGTGGCTCCGCCTAAAACCGCAAAAGTATTATGCCCATGTTGTTTTAATCGTTTTAAGATTAACAACATATTGTAGTTACCCAAGTGTAAGGAATCAAAAGAAGGATCAAAACCAATGTAGGCAGTCCCCTTCTCCTTGACAAACTGTTCTATTTTTTGTTTATTTGTAACATTGTTGATTAACCCTCTTCAGGTCAATTCCTCGATAAAATTCATATTAATTAATATTTTAGTAGTTTTTTTGAGATTTCGTTGCTATTAGTATGTATGGACCAGAAATACACAAATTATGTAATTATAAAAATAATCGACTTGCTTCAAAACAAGCGCGGGGTTGCCTATATATGTTGATCCACCCCTCATTTTATGAAGATTCGCCATCAATTGAAGCTGCTACCTCAAATTAGTAAGCTGATAT
>JAISKE010000068.1 GCA_031261045.1 Mycoplasmataceae bacterium
CTATGACAATAATGGTTATCTTGCTGCTTTTAGTGGGAGAACGACCAAGAACGCTGACCCCAAATACTTAAACACATCTACTACTCCAATATTTTCTAAAGCAACTACGTTGTTTAACTTTTATAAAGCAAAACAAGCGATTATTGATAAGGTAATTATTGTGGAGGGGTTCATGGATGCGATTGCCTATGTTAGAACAGGGCATAAGAACGTTGTAGCTACAATGGGTGTTGCTTTATCGTCCGAACATTTAAACGCCTTGCACACAATCCCCAAGCTAGAAACAGTAATCTTATCATTTGATAACGATGTTGCTGGAGTTAATGCAACCATAGAACACGGTAAAAAATTAATGGAAAGCGGCTTCAATGTATTTGTAGTAGGGCCATTTGATAAAAAATATAAAGATGTCGATGAATTAATTAATGCTAACGGTAACGAAGCATTAGAAGATGTACTCAACAATAGATTAGACTTCATTACTTTCTTAATTAATAATGCCTTCAGTATTAAGAAACCAGTAGACGAAGTTCAAAAAGATGTTAATGATATTATTCAATATCTAGTCGATTGTGCAGATAATTCTATTTTGTTAAGAACACAACATCTAAAATTATTGGCAGCCAAGTCAGGTTTAGAATATGAAGATCTAAAAGATAAGTTTAAACATGACCTAGAAAAAATCATTAGTTCGCCCACTAAGAATGCAACTTATACTCCAACTACTGTAAAAACTTATAAACCATTTAAACCTACCAACGAAATGGGTTTAAAAGAATCTTTTGTCGAAAAAGAAGACGACAAGCCAACTCAACCGGAGAAAATTAATCAAGATCTGGCCAATTTATATCATCAACAAAAAATTCAAATTAAAAAATTAGCTGAAAGCTATGACAGTCTAATAAAAAATATTATGCTCAGCCCCGAACAAATTAATATTGTGGTAGATGAATTGTTTATCGATACTGATTTTGAAATCGATGAGCAACGTTTTATTCTTAAAGCCATTTCTCTATTACATACTCGTGGGTTACCCATTAATAAAGAAACGGTTTTAAAATATATAGAAGATCAATCTAAAAAAGAGACAAATGTTGCTAAGAACTACAAACAAGCTTACGCTTACCTTGAAGATTTATTAGATAACCGGATCTTTAAAGCTTTTGGTAAAATGTTAATGAGTAGCAAACCAGCTGAACGCATGAAAGAATTGTTATATTTAATTCAAACTAGCAAGTACAACTTATTAAGAACTAATAAAATGATTAATATTTGAGAATTAACAAAAAAGGGTTATGACCAAAACCGTTCTCAGATTGATAAATTACAATTAGAAATTAAGGAATATACAAAATTATTAAGCACCTTAAAAAAGACTAAGTAATATAAGTATAATTCTTCTAAAGGACCGTGAAGTCTAAAAACTATTAATAGGATATTAATATGACCCCACATATAAGTGCAAAATTAGAAGATGTTGCCAAAGTAGTTCTAATGCCTGGTGATCCTTTAAGAGCAAAATGGATTGCGGAGAATTATCTTAAAGATGCTAAGTTAATTAATGAAGTTCGTGGTATGCTTGGTTATACCGGTACTTATAAAGGGCAAAAGGTAACCGTTATGGCTCATGGGATGGGAATGCCTTCGATTGGAATTTATACTCATGAACTATATCATTTCTACAACGTAGACACCATTATTAGAATTGGTTCAGCCGGTTCATTTATTCCCGAAGCTGATGTAGGTAACGTGATCATTGTAGAGGATGCTTATAGTAATTCGGCGTATGCTAATGACATTGGTGTTAAAGCACCACAAAAATATTTAAGTGCCACTCCAGAAATCATTAACCTATGTGAAGCTACGGCTAAACAATTACAGATTAAGACGATTCATGGCAATATTCTAAGTGAAGATGCATTTTACCACACGCTAGGTTGAAAGGAAAGATTTAAAATGTTTCCTAATTTAATTGGCGTAGAAATGGAAGCTTTCGCTTTATATGCCAATGCGATCAAGAATAAAAAACGTGCTCTATGTATTTTAACAGTGAGTGATTCCTTCGTTAGCGAAAAGAGCATGTCTCCGTTAGAAAGACAAACATCACTAACCAATATGGTTACTTTAGGTTTAGAAACCGCAATTAAGATTGGAAAATAACATGGAATACAATAAATTTATTGATCACACAATTCTAAAACCAGAAGCGACTAGCGAACAAGTTCGTAAAATATGCCATGAAGCAATCGCTAATCATTTTGCTTCAGTTTGCATTAATCCAACTTGAGTACCACTAGCTAGTGATTTATTAAACGGAACCGATGTTAAAGTATGCACAGTAATTGGGTTTCCTTTAGGAGCAAACGTCACAAGAACTAAAATATTTGAAACTAAAGACGCCATCGATAATGGGGCTAGTGAAATTGATATGGTAGCAAACATTGGTTGAATTAAAGATAACGATTTTGAAAAAGTAACTGCAGAGATTAATGAAATTAAATCCGCTTGCGGTTCTAAAATATTAAAAGTTATTGTAGAGACTTGTTTGTTAAATGATCACGAAAAAACTGAAGTTTGCAAATGCGTGATTGCCGCTGGAGCTGATTTTATTAAAACGTCTACTGGTTTCTCTACAGGCGGAGCAAAGCTCGAAGATATTAAATTGTGAAAGAAGATTATTACTGAAAATCATTCACATTTAAAAATCAAAGCCTCGGGTGGCGTGAAGACTAGAAAAGATATGATTGATTTTATCAATGCTGGAGCGGACCGGATTGGTACATCTAGTGGAGTAACCCTCATTAAGGAATAAGATGGATATACTCTCAATTATTGGTAAGAAGAAACAAAAACAAACGCTCACTAAAAGTGAAATTGATTTTTTTATTAATGAATACACCGTAAAGAAAAGCATCCAAGATTATCAAGCCGCCGCATTATTAATGGCCATTAATCTAAATGGTTTAAATCATGATGAAATATTTTGGTTAACCGATGCCATGTTAAAATCTGGCAAAATTATTGATCTACGATCATGCCCGGGAATTAAAATTGATAAACATTCCACCGGTGGTGTGGGTGATAAAGTTTCGTTAATCCTGGCACCAATTTGTGTAGCGCTAGGATTAAAAGTAGCAAAGCTATCTGGCAAAGGACTAGCTCATACTGGTGGTACGATCGATAAATTAGAATCTGTGGGAATTGAACCATGCTTTAACGAGCATAAATATGTTGGTCTATTAAAAAAGGCAGGTATGTTTATTGTTGCACAAACCGAAGATATTGTGCCGGCCGATAAATATCTTTATAGTTTACGAAACGCCACCGATACAGTACAGTCGTTTCCTTTAATTGCTGCATCCATTGTTTCTAAAAAGATGGCTTTAAAAACCGACTACGTCTTTTTAGATGTTAAGGTTGGAGACGGTGGTTTCTGTGATACGATTGCTAAAGCCGTGCACTTATCTACCTTGATGCTTGATCTATTTAAGAAATATAAACGTAAAGCGGTAATCCATATTACTAATATGAACCAACCGTTAGGACGAGCAGTGGGTAATGCCATTGAAGTAAAGGCAGCAATTAATTTCTTAAAAGATAATCCTGAATGTAAAGAGATTAAAGATTTAATTTATCATTTTGTTAGCGACATTTGTATTACAACGAAGATTGTGAAAGACAAAAAAACTGCTTACAAACGTATTGACGAAGTGATCAAAAATGGTAAAGCGTTGCATGCTTTTTATAACTGAGCTAAAGCTCAAGGGGCTAATGTGAAACATTTAATGGATGATAAATATTTTAATCCAACTTATAAACGTGTAATTAAAGCACCGAAGAGTGGATATGTAAATTATTTTTCTACGAAAACGATTGGATTAACTTCTTTTTACTTAGGGGCTGGTCGAATTCGTAAAGAGGATTCTATTGATTACCACGCGGGGATATATTTAAATAAAATATGTAATGAGTATGTGCAAAAGGGCGAGGTTGTCGGAACGTTGTATTCTTCGAAACCAATCAAAGATTACTCCGTCATACACTTTACGAAAAATTTACAAATTAACAATAAACCAATTAAAATGGAACCAATGATTGAAAAGGTAATGAAGTAATATGAAAGACACTATGTATATTAAATTAAAAACACTATTAAAGCACTCGTATGCGCCTTATTCAAGATTTCATACCGCGTGTATCGTAAGCACCGATAAAGGTGAATTCGTTGGGGTTAACGTGGAGAATGCTGCTTTCTCACCAACAGTTTGTGCGGAGCGTAATGCGATATTTAATGCGATTGCTCATGGTGCAAAAAAGTTTAAAGCACTTTATTTAATAAATGGTAGTAAGAAGATAGTTACTCCTTGTGGTTCTTGTCGTCAAGTGATGATAGAGTTTTTTAATGAGGCAACTAAGATTCATTGTTATGATATTAATGGCAAACACATCACGTATACATTAAAACAGTTATTACCGTACGCGTTCACGAAAGTACACTTAAAGAAAGCCTAACATGAACCAAATCTACCAAACCTGACTTAACTCCAACAAGCTAACTACTAGTGAAAAACTAGCAATGAAGAAGTTATCTAAGCCAGAAGTAGAGGTTTACTTTAGCCGTGAACCAATGGCCTTCGGTACGGCGGGAGTTAGAGGGAAAATGGGTATGGGCACCCAACGCATGAATCGATTTACTTATACCATGCTCGCTAGGGCGTATGCACGTTATATTATTAAACATCACGGTATAAATAAAACGATTGTGGTCGCTCATGATAATCGTCTTAACTCTGATGTCTTTGCTAAACTAGTGGCCGATGTTTGTACTTCTTTTAAAATTAAGGTTTTGCTGTTTGATCGCAACCAACTAATG
>JAISKE010000081.1 GCA_031261045.1 Mycoplasmataceae bacterium
TGTAATGGGTATGATTTAGTAACAATAAAATTAAAACCGACAAGCAATATGCTCATCGGTCGCGGTAAAAAACTTTTTTGTGCTATAATTTTAATACTCCGAAAAATCGGAACATCACAATTCCGCTGATTTTCTTATCTGGTGGAGATGACGGGAATCGAACCCGTTTCCACAAATAATCTTCTACCAAATTCTACAGTTTAGTTCTAATTTAGCACTTCACTAGACATTCAGTATTAGAACGACTGTAGTCTAGCTAAGCTTATAAGATTCATCAAACCTATAAGCGTCAGTTTGATATACCTACTTATCATAACGTATCAGGGTAAGTAGTAAACCCCAACACCCGGAGACCCAAAGGCCTAAGCTACAAAATTGTAGTTAAGTTGATTTTGGGTTGATAACTGGTTAACTAGGAATGCTTCGTCTAAATTAACGTTATCTTCTCTTGAGTCTGCATTTAAGCGGCCTCGTAGCTATAAGGGGCATACCCCACTGCCTTTGGTAGTCAATTAATCATGTCGAAGCCTTGACATCCCCAGAAGTCCTAACTTGACGTTAGGACATATATTGTAACACTTTAATTAGGATTTCAAGCTGTTGAGTTGGATGACACGATCAAGTTTATTGTCGATGCGTTTGACGTCGATAGTTAATTGTTCGACTAGATCCCTAAGGGTTGGTTTCTTAGTTTTAGCCGGAGTGATGTATGATAGCACATCACCAATTAAATTTTTATTTTCTTCAGCATTAACTATTTTCATCTTATTCACGGTAGTATTATACATCATAAATTATTCCGTCTTTTTTTTGGGTTTCACAGTTTCGACAGCATTCTCATCTAAAACTTTTGTTTGAATCTTATCAAATAAATCGGCGTTCTTTATCAAGAACTCTTTGGTGGTTTCCTTGCCTTGACCAATTTTGTTACCCTCAAAATAAAACCAAGAACCTTTTTTCTCAATCACACCTTTTTCTAAAGCGAAGTCAACAATTTCGCTAGTGTGATCAATCCCTTTATCAAAGTAGATGTCTACGAAAGCTTTATATAACGGTGGGGCCACTTTGTTCTTCACAATCTTCGCACTACTACGAATCCCGATCACTACATCACCGTTTTTGATTAGCTCGGCTTTTCTTAATTCAATTCGTACTGAAGCGTAGAATTTTAAAGCTCGACCACCAGTCGTAGTTTCCGGGTTACCATACATGACGCCAATTTTCATTCTAATCTGGTTAATAAAGATAATGGTTGTTTGATATTTTGCCATCAAACCTTGTAGGATTCTTAATCCTTTCGACATCATCCTTGCTTGTAATCCGATGGTGGCGTCCCCAAACTCGCCAACCAATTCAGCATGGGGAACTAACGCCGCGACCGAATCCACCACGATCAAATCAATCATCCCCGTCTTTACAAGCGCCTCTATCAATGAAAATGCTTGCTCCCCTGAATCTGGTTGGGCTAAGAGCAATTTACTCAAATTAACCCCGTTTGCTTCACTGTACTTGGCATCTAGGGCGTGCTCCATATCGATGTAAGCACACTTACCGTTTAGTTTTTGACATTGGGCTACAGCCTGTAGAGCTAGTGTGGTTTTACCACAAGACTCATTACCGTAGATTTCGATTACCCGTCCTTTAGGGTAACCACCAACACCGAGTGCCCGGTCTAATTGGATACTCCCAGTGGGGATTACCTCAATTCCTTCAGCATTATTATTTAGTTGAGATATGCTGCCTTTCCCAAACTGTATTTCGATCGCCTTAATGGCTTCGTCAAATAGTTTTTGTTCATTTAAATTCATATTTGTACCTCCACCATACTAATAGCAACGAAATCTTAAAAAAACTTCTTTATTTTTAAATTTTGGCTTTTTGTTGTAATTTTATGCAAAGATTTAAGAACATTTCTAATTGCAAATAATTAGCCTTCTTGCATCATCTTGTGGTTTCGGTATCATTAAATATAATTAAACTAGTTAATACCTCCGTATACATCTCATTCTTGTATTGGTCTAAAACGGTATTAATGATGACATATTTCTGCTCTAAAATAGAATAATATCTTTTATTTTTTTCTTTGAATTTATTTAAATATTCATCACTCGGTTTATTTTTGTGTAAATCATCCAATATGGCTTGAAAGTCCTCATTTCGGAAGTTTTCGATTTTTCGCTTTTTTTGGTTAATTCACTTATTAATAAAAATTATTAAAAGTAAATGGATTGTTGCCATGCAAGTGACAATTCAAGACATCGGTAGCATGTATTGATTTTTACTAAAGTAATTACTTTTAGATTTATCGACCGATAGCCAAATTGATAACACTAGGAAAAGGACAATCATTAAAGAAATTAGAACTACAGTACTGGGTCTAATTTTCATTTTTTGATATAGCTTTTGTGAGTTATTAAAATAATATGAGTAAGTCAGAACAAATACGGCACAATATAAAACTAAGCAGATAATAAATACCGAAAGAATTCCAGGACTAAATTTAGCAGGTTCCGTTGTTGCGCTAAGCATTGACATATTATTTAATTCCTTTTAATAATTCATAT
>JAISKE010000091.1 GCA_031261045.1 Mycoplasmataceae bacterium
TCATTAAAACAATGGCACCTAATAATAGGTATCAAGTTCAAGTTAAGTTGACAGCTCGTTCTTTATTTTCCATATTACTTGATCACTTTATCTAGTACCGCATTAATATATTTAGTCGAACCTTTATCAGCAAACTTCTTAGTGGTAACTAATGCTTGATCAATAATAATCTTACGGTTGATTTTATTAGCACGTGCTTCGCAGATGGCATCGATCATGATGGCTTTCTCTACTGGTGGAATACGTTCTCAAGTTCATTCAGAAGATAAGTTGGTAGTCAATTCTTTAATAATGGCACCGAAATGAGCTGCAAAATATTCAATGGTTTTTAATTGATCGATTTCAAATAAATGATTTTCAAACGCATCTTCTTTAATAAACTTTTCATCAAGTTCATTGTTCATTAAAAGTGAATAGATGTATTGAAATACATCGACACGTTTACGTCATTGAGTCTTGCTCTTTTGCATATTAACTGTTTGCATTTAACACCAACACAAAGTCATCAATTTTAGTATTAAGTTTAATTAATCGTTTCAAACTATTAGCTATTTTATCAAAAGTAACGATGATAGTATTCCTTGGAGTTTTCGCAAAATTTAAATAGAAATAATACATGTCATTATTGTCTTTCTTGTAAGAAATAGAATCTAACTTAATATTAGTAACCCGATTGCATAATGAAGAAATGATTTTTAGAATCATGTCGTCGTCAAGAATGATATTACCTTTTTTATTAGAGACTGTATAGTTCATTAGTGTGTCCTTCCAACATATTCACCAGTCGTCGTGTTAATTAACACTTTGTCACCAGTTTTAATAAATTGCGGTACTTGAATTTCTAATCCTGTAGAAATTCATGCCTTCTTTTGAGCAGCTTGCACAGTATTACCTTGCACGCCTTCTTCGGCATCAGATACGACAGCAACGATTTGATCAGGCAATGAAACCCCTAAGATTTCATCATTATATTTTTGAATCGAAACTTCAGAACCTTCGGTGATGAATTGTTTTTCTCAAGTTAATCTAGATTGCGGAATCTCAATCGTTTCGTAAGTAGAGTTGTCCATAAATACACAGTTAGCACCATCGTCATAAGAGTAAGTCATCTTCATGGTATCCACTTGGGCTTTTTCTAATTTCTCACCAGTCAATACTTCAATGGTAATCGAGCCATTACGTAGGTTCTTGACTTTACATTTAACAATGCCTTCACGCATGGCTGTCTTATTAAAGGAGTTTTCGATAACTTGAAATAAGCCATCTTTAAATAAGAAAGTATTTCCTGGTCTTAAATCCTTCGCTGCAATAATATCGCTCATAGTCACTCCAATGTGGAGTAATTATAAACAATAATAATTATTTATATATTAGTTATTTATCAACTAACTTTCTAATGCACTTTCTTAGATGGGATATTTTTTATTTATATCATTATGGTGAAAGGAATAAATTATGATAAAAAGTAAAAGTCAATGTACAAAAATTCATGGTTTCTTAGATACCATGAAAGCTCGACGTAGTAATTACGTTGTAGAAAATAAACCCGTATTAAGTGACGATGCATTAATCGGCTTCGTAACTGATTGTTTGGAGAATGCACCATCGTCATTTAATTACAAAACTCAGAGAGTAATGATTCTATTTAATGATCAACATACTAAATTATGAAAGATTATTAAAGATGCTTTGCCGCCTGACGGTAAGGACCGAATCAACATGTTTGCAAAAGCTTATGCGACCATTCTATTCTTCGTGGATGATGATGTGGTGGATCGTTTAGCAAAAGCGTTCCCAAGATATGGTTTACCAGCCTTTGCAGATTGAGAACTACAAGCTAACGCCATGTTCCAATTCGAAGTATGAACAGGTTTAAGCAATTTAGGTTATGGCGTAAATATTCAGCACTATAACAATTTAGTTCAAGAAGAAATGGTTAAGACCTTTGGAGCACCTAAACAATGAAAACTAATTGCGGAAATGCCAATTGGTAAATCTATGGGTATATACCCAAAACTTGAACCATACAGTAAAGATGTAAAGGTGCTAATTCGTAAGTAATATTATTTAACAACAAGTTGTGTTGGTTTACGTCTTTTAACCAATTTGTAAATTAGTAAGCCAATTAAACCAACCACAACAATCGCGCACAGAAAAATAACTAAATCACGACGTCCTTTTTGTTTCTTAATGGCGTTTAATTCTTCATGCGGTACAATCATGAAATTGTAATAATTTTCAATTCGCGCACAACGAATGTAATTTGATAATAATAGTCAAGCGTGCAACAAAACGGTTAATAGTAATCCACCTACTGCTGCTCAAAAAATAATTTCAACCACTATATAACCATCGTAATACTGCGCAGGGACCTTAGAAGCATCTCATGTTCCAAATTTCTCGTGGCTTCAAACATACGATACGATGAAGTTAATCAAAATCACCAACAGCATAATGACGTACGAAGTGATGCACATTCAATTTACGTTAATATGTCCAGTTTTAAGACGTTTATAAAGCTTAACCACATTAATTGATAAAACCTTTTCATCTTTAAAATTAATGTTCTTAGCTTCGCCCCTAAAACAAAAATATTTATTAGTGTAAACAATTCACAAACTCATTACTAGAATAACTACTGGAATAAATAAAAGGCATAAATATGGTGAAACACCATTATCCGTTTTCGAATTCTGAATGATAAAATAAATTCCAGTTGCTACGCCACCTAATGTTGCCAATAAAATCATTGTCCAAAGTACAAATACAATCATGGCATTCTTAATTTCTTTCTTATAGAAGATTGGAAAATAGCCAGCGTATGGATTGATTTGTGAAATTCGACGAGTATCCGCTGCGCCTTGCTTTACTTCTTGTAATTGAGCTTTTAAAGTTTTAGATTGTTCTTTTAGTTCGGCCTGTTCTTCAATTTTGACAGTACGTTGTTGACTGGAAGTAAGATTGATGTTCTGTTTTTCTTTGAACATCACTTTCTGTGATTGATTGACAACTACGGTTTGTGTTTTAATCTCACTCATACGATAAAATATACTAGATTAATTATACTTTTTAAGAGAACTTAGCCTATTTATATTAATAAATAGCTTTCGCCCATCTTTTGATTCATGTTTATTATTTTTCAAAACTAAGTCCGCCGTAAAGTGAACATTTCGGGCAATTAAATTACTCCCAACACCGTAAGAATCGATTGGTGAATGGTGCTTCTGGAAATTCAAAATTTTTTCATTATTGATGCCGCTGGTAGCAATGATTTTGGTTTTTTTCATCCCGTATTTATCTAAAGTTTTTCTAGCTGCTTCAATTAATTGCGGACTTACTCCGTAAGCTGATTTATCATGTTTGTGCTTAGATAAAGCTTTATCTAGCATGTACGCGGAAGTATCGATTCTAATGGCATATAAGTCCTTAAAAACCTTCGATAATTTGATGATCTCTCCACAGACATCATTGTGGTAGTCGACTAAGGCGATCATCTTGGACATCCCGTATTCTTTTTTGTAATCTTTCATGGCTGCAATTAAGTTACCGTCGTATTCTTGAATTAAAGCATGAGGCATCGTACCGCTAACACTTACATTCTTATCGCTTTTAATAAATTCTACAGATGCTTGAGTAACAAAGTGACGAACTCCAGCCACGTAAGCAGCATAGCCATCGTATGGTTGTACTAAATAATCATCAGTACGATCAGCCATAAATAATAATTGACTTGGTTTAATTAACTTCAACATCTTATAGCAGTTGTTACAAACGGATGATCGTCTAGCTAATATCCCATCAATCACATTTTCATATTTAGCGAACAATTGATATTTACCGAAAATTAATAGTACTGGCTGTTTACCTTTAACCAAATCTCCATCCTTTACTCCGTAAACTTTGATTTTGGAATAATCTTTACCTAAACAATATTTAAGTAGTTGAATAGATTCTTCAATCCCACAAACTTTCACCGATTCGTTATTAAAATGAATGAATTGCATACAAACAATTTCATTGGGTTTGTATTTGCTAATTATCTTAGTGGTTTTATTGAAATATGAAGCGGTGTAATATCCTTGCTTTAGCAATGGAGTGAATTTAAATTTAAACATTAGAATACTTTTCTTTCTTCCCCATGGATAATTCTAACAATATTTTCTTTATGACGGTAGATAAGAATGATGGCGTTGTATAACAACAATACCATAATGACTAGTTTGTATGGTCAATCTCAATTGCTAACTGTTCAATTTGGATCAAACATGTATAAGAACATGATACGTGGTGCTCACACAAAGAAAGTAGCAAGCGACATGCAAAGCATGGAGCCTAACGAAACGTGTCTTCAAATTAATACTA
>JAISKE010000048.1 GCA_031261045.1 Mycoplasmataceae bacterium
TCAGCGCCAAATACATATCCGAAGAATCCTATAAAGTTGAAATATCGTTATTATCAAGATTGAAGCACGATTACACCATATAATGCCCCATTAGAAAATTTTTCATGGACCACAATTCCACACTCTACTAAGCAATTTAATTTTATAGCAGGTGTTAATGCATGAGTTAGACAAGATAATAATGCAACATACCAAGCAATTTATAGTAATTATTGATACAGCCTTGAGTTTGCTAGAGTGGAAGGAGTCAACTAATGAAAATTAATAAGAAGCTATTATTTTTATTGCCTATCATTGGTGTTGCTTCAGTAATAACACCTGTCGTTTTGACTAGTTGCGAACCTAAGGTGTACATTATTTTAGACACTATGGATCCTAAAATCAAAAATCATCCCAACACTATTAGAATAAGGGCGGCACTGACAAATGGGTATGTGTATCCTAAATTTGAATGAAAATGAAAATTATATCATCATGATTGAGGCACGCTACCAGAAGGTATGACAAAAGATTCGATTGTTTATGGGCCAAACCCCGATTTCATTCCTGATGATCCATATTATGAACATTGACACATTGATATTGACCCAACAGGGACCAAGGGTAATTTTAAAATGCTCATTCAATGTTGAGATGTTGAACATACCAAGCGTAATGACCACATCACAGTATATTTCCCTCCATTAAACTAAGATAAGTTAATCTAGTAGTATTAAAAATGTCATATTGGTTATATGAAGTTTTATAATATATGGTTGCATATATTAAAGGTTCTATGGAAGACAAGATAATCATCAAAGGTGCTAGAGAAAATAATCTTAAGAATATTGATTTAGAGATTCCTAAGAATAAGTTAGTGGTCATTACTGGTTTATCGGGATCTGGTAAGTCTTCTTTAGCTTTTGATACTATCTATGCTGAAGGACAACGTAGATATTTAGAATCCTTATCATCTTATGCGCGCCAATTCTTAGGCGGTAATGACAAACCAGATGTTGATTTAATTGAAGGATTGTCACCGGCAATCAGTATTGATCAAAAATCTACCTCACATAATCCGCGTTCAACTGTTGGGACGGTTACTGAGATTTATGACTACTTAAGAGTATTGTTTGCTAGAGTGGGAACTCCATATTGCCCGAATGGTCATGGCCCAATAGAAACTTTAACTACTAAACAAATTCTAAACAAAATCATTAATAGTTTTAAAGACGACGATAAACTACAAATATTATCTCCTATCGTAAGGCGACAAAAAGGCACATTTAAAACTGAATTAGAGAAACTTAAAACCGAAGGTTTCTTAAGAGTAAGAATTGATGGTAAGATTTATTCATTAGATGAAAAATTAGAATTAGAAAAGAACAAATTTCATGATTTAGATATTCTTGTAGACAGAATTATTGGTCACAAAGATAATGAAACAACTTCTAGAATTAACGATGCGTTAGAAACGGCTTTAAAATATGGTGAAGGTAAGGTAGTAGTTATTTGTAATGATAAAGAGACTAATTATTCTCAATCACATTCTTGTAAGGTTTGTGGGTTTACCATACCAGAAATGGAACCTAGATTATTCTCATTTAATTCTCCAATTGGAGCATGCCCAGAATGTCATGGGCTTGGTTTTACATATGAGCCAGATCGTAATAAGATGATTCCAGATAAAAATCTATCAATTAACGATGGTGGATTAGATTATTTTAAAAATACAGTCAATACCACTTCATTGGATTGGTTAAGATTTGAAGCGTTACTTAAACATTACAAGATCGATAAGAAGAAACCGCTGGGTGAATTTACTAAAAAAGAATTAGATCTAATTATGCACGGTTCAGACGAACCAATTCATATCGATATTAAATCTAGTGGCGGGATTCAATCTAATAAATATGATTATGCTGAAGGTGTATTGTCGTTAGTTAAACGTCGTCATTTAGAGACGTCATCAGAGATGGCTAGACAATATTATGCTAAATATTTATCAGAGACTCCGTGTAAAATATGTAAGGGAAAGAAATTATCTCCCGCCGCACTTTGCGTGAAAATTGGTGGTAAAGATATTATCGAGGTAACAGAATTAGCAATCAATGAATGTATTGATTTCTTATTAAATTTAAAATTAACAGATCAACAAAATCTCATTGCTAAATTAGCTTTGAAAGAAATCATTGATCGTTTAACTTTTTTAGACAATGTAGGATTAAGTTATTTAACTTTATCAAGAAATGCGATTACTTTAAGTGGTGGCGAAGCTCAAAGAATTAGGTTAGCAACGCAAATTGGTTCTTCATTAACGGGTGTGTTATATGTTTTAGATGAACCTTCAATTGGCTTGCATCAAAGAGACAACGATCGCTTAATTGCAGCATTAAAGAAGATGCGTGATTTAGGCAACACGTTATTGGTAGTAGAACATGACGCGGAAACTATGAAAGCCTCGGACTACATCGTAGACATTGGCCCCGGTGCTGGTAATAATGGTGGTAAAGTAGTAGCAGTCGGTACACCCAAAGAAATAATGAATAACCCTAAATCACTGACCGGTCAATATCTAAAAGGTGATAAGTTTATTCCGATTCCTAAAACTAGACGTAGTGGCAACGGTCGTAAGATTGTTTTAAAAGGTGCTAAAGAAAATAACTTAAAGAATTTAGATGTTACATTTCCATTGGGTAAATTTATTGTAGTCACCGGAGTTTCTGGAAGTGGTAAGTCAACTTTAATTAATGAGACATTAGCGAAGAACATTCAAAAGAAAATATTTTCTCCATTTGTAGTAGCACCTACTATTAAATCGATTGACGGTATTTACAATATCGATAAATTAATAATGGTAAGTCAAGAGCCAATTGGTCGAACACCACGAAGTAATCCAGCTACTTATGTTGGAGTCTTTGATGACATTCGTGAATTATATTCTCAATTACCAGAATCTAAGATTCGTGGCTACACAAAAAGTCGTTTTTCATTCAACGTACCAGGTGGTCGTTGTGAAAAGTGTTGAGGTGATGGTGTAATCAAAATTGAGATGCACTTTTTACCAGATGTTTATGTAACTTGTACGGAATGTAATGGAAAAAAATATAATGACGAGACACTTGCTGTTAAATATAAAGGCAAATCTATCTACGATGTATTAGAAATGTCGGTCAGCGAAGCTTTAGAATTCTTTGGTAATATTCCAAGCATTCGACATAAATTAGAACTAATGAACGATGTCGGATTAGGTTATATCAAACTAGGAACTTCTGGAACTGATTTATCTGGTGGAGAGGCTCAAAGAGTTAAATTAGCTAAGTTTTTACAGAAAAAATCATCCGACAACACCCTATTGATTTTAGACGAACCAACAACCGGATTACACACTCATGATATTCAAAATCTAATTGACGTTTTAAATCGTATTGTTGATAACGGATCTACGGTTATTGTGATCGAACATAATTTAGATTTAATCAAATGTGCCGATTACATTATTGACTTAGGACCAGAAGGTGGCGCAGAAGGTGGCAAGGTGGTGGCCACAGGTACACCAGAGCAAATTGTTAGTAAAGCGGATGTTTCATATACAGCACAGTATTTAAAAAATACTCTGAAATAATTAATATAATTCTTTAGAGGTATATATGCAAGAGAAAAAAAATAATAAGCGTAAAATAGCAGCCATTATTTGTGGTGTTTCTGTAGGTGTTTTAATCGCCGGAACCGGTGTTGGTGTTGGGGTGGGTTATGCAATATGACATAACAATAAGATAGTTGATGGACCAGCTGTCAAGTTCACTAAGAGGAACCCGACAGATAAATTAGTTTTATCACAAGCAGGTGATTCAGTTTCATTTGACGTAACTATTGAAAACGGTCAATTGTCTGATTATTATGGTACTGAATTAAAATTTGATGATCAATTTTGGTTGCTACAAGAGGGTTATATTAAAATGGATAATACTACTGCGCAGGATCAACGAACTGGGATTTTCTGAAATGACCCTAGCGATATGCACCAAGGAGTTTATATTCAAATAGTGTTATCTAAAGCATATGATGCTGAAGGTTTCGAACAAAATCTGACTCAAGAAATGAGGGTTGTCTTTTCTCCATATGCTTCAGGCAAAAAAGTAAAAACTTCATTAGAGGGTATTCAAATTATTAATTTTAGTAATGTAGCCGCAACCCCTGAAGGAGAGGAAACACACACCGGGGATATTTCTAATGTTGATTCTTCACACTTTTTCACTGGAGGTGGAGCCATCACTGCAGATACTGGTTTACCAGCCATAATGGGACAAATTCCTGGCGCCATAGACTCAACAGACTACGGAAGCATAAATGTTTCTATTACCAACAATACAGCACCAGCCCCTTGAAATACAGCCGATAAATGATTTAGCACGCACATTACAGCCGAACAATTAGCAGTGTTGTATATGATTGAAGCTCGAAATATTTGAAAATATGTAATGAATGGGCAATCTAATTACACTATTGAACTGGACGTTAATATGATTCAAAGAACTAACCAAGACTCTACAGTTAATGAAGATCACAATTTCAATATTGGAATTACACAATATGTACGCTACAATAATTATCTAGTAGAACACGGCAATCTAAACGGAGCTGAAGTACCATGTGCTAATTATTTTGCAGTTAATGGTAGTCTGACTCGTTTTGCTGATGGGTGAAATCATGTTAGTCATTTCCCATTTATTGATGCTGATTCCACTGGGTCTAGAAATTTATATTATTACTATGATAATTCAAACATCATTGAAGGTTATTTAAATGTTTTGTGATGTAACCCAAATAATGATCAACAAACTAATATAACTGCAATCCAAGTTGCAAACGAATTCTTTCCAACTGGTGTAACTTTTAGTTAATTTTTGGAAATAAATTTATACTTATAAAATAGAGTTTTCAAAACTCTATTTTTAATTTATAAATCAGATTATCATAGTGAGTTTTACTTACTATAATATTAAAACCTATGTCATACGTTTCGCTATATCGTAAGTATCGTCCCCGAACATTTGCTCAAGTAGTGGGGCAAGATTTTATTACTACATCTTTGCGAAACAGTATCAAACAAAACAAAGTGGGTCATGCTTATATCTTTGCTGGGCCTAAAGGAATTGGTAAAACAACTATCGCTAGAGTGTTTGCTAAAGCTTTAAATTGTTTATCTCCCATTGATGGTGATGCGTGTAACAAATGTGAAAACTGTAAGGCGA
>JAISKE010000039.1 GCA_031261045.1 Mycoplasmataceae bacterium
CCACTAATCAATGAAATTATGTAAGCGCAAATCTAATGATTTTTAATATGGGAATCCAACACTTTTTGCGCTTAATGAATAATAACTTATATAATCATTCTCGATATGGATGTATGAGATCCTAAAAACGTCTTATAAATCAATATCACATAGATTTCGGGAAGTAGCTTAGCTTGGTAGAGCACCTGGTTTGGGACCAGGGGGTCGCAGGTTCGAATCCTGTCTTCCCGACCATTTATGGCAAGGTATCTCAGTTGGTTAGAGAACTCGGCTCATACCCGGGATGTCGTGAGTTCGAATCTCACCCTTGCTACCATGGGAGCTTTAGCTCAATTGGTTAGAGCCCCCGACTCATAATCGGTTGGTTGTAGGTTCGAGTCCTACAAGCTCCACCATAATCAATGAAACTTCTGCAACGGAAGTTTTTTTGTTTTTTATAATACCTATATGATCAATCCAAAACAAAATGAATATGCCGTCGTCACTGGCGGAGCGTCTGGGATAGGCAACATATATGTTAGAAATTTATTAACGATTGGTTATAACATCATTATTGTTTCGCCACATGAATGTGATATTAATGAACTAAAATCAGTTAATTCTGACAAAGATGTTATTTTACTAAAACACGATTTAACTAAATTAGATGAGTGCAAAGAAGTGGTTGAAGAAACTAAAAAATACTTTGTATCCCTAATTATTAACAATTCCGGCATCGGTGCTTGGGGTGAAACAATCTCTAGTAAATTTGAAGACGAACTGCAAGTAATCAACTTAAACGTGATCGCGTTGCATTATTTAACTAAATTGTTCGTCCAACGTTTTGAAGCACAAAAATATGGACGAGTGATTAACATTGCGAGCATCGCGGCGTTTATTCCCGCCCCCTTATTCGCTAATTACTATGCCTCCAAATCTTATGATTTGAGTTATGGGCAAGCATTTAACACTGAATTAAAGATGCAAAAATCTAATGTTCGTGTCGTAACTATTTGTCCCGGATTTTTAAATACTAGTTTTTTTGCTCATTCCACTTCTTCCGGTTCTGGCAAAAATCCTTATTTACCTGCATTAAAACCAGAAAAATTCGTTGCTAAAAGTATCAAGCGTGCATTAAATACTAAAAATAAGAATTACATTCTTGTGGGTGCTTTCACTAAAGTTTGTTGATGGCTTACTTGACATTTACCCAAACGTTGGTTTCTACCAATCATATACCGTTGACAAAATAAACGTCGATCTAAATAGTTTTAATTCAATTAGGGTTTTGAGGATTATTCCGAAATTTAATAATCTGTTGTTTTTGTTTTGCGACAATATATTTACCTTTAACTGCTTCATCTAATAATTCATCTAAGTTTGTTAAAGAATGACTAATACATTTTGATTGTTTAAAGTTATTAATGCACTGTTTCATACCGTAATTGAATATGCTAACAACTCCTAATACTTTAACTTTGCTACTTCGAAGAATTTTAACTACTTCTAAACATGAATTACCGGTTGATAATAAATCTTCAATTACCACCACCGCGGTATTTTTAGCGATTTCACCCTCAATTGCTTTACTTCTTCCGTGGTCTTTTGCTTTGCTTCTAACATAAGCCATTGGCATATTAAGTATTTTAGAAACATAAGCTGCGTGGGGGATACCTGCCGTAGATGTCCCGACAATTGCTTTGGTTTTCGGGAATTTAGTTTTAATCAACTTTGCTAAAGCACTCTCAATCCTATCTCTTTGCTTGGGATAAGAAATAATTACCCGGTTGTCCGTATAAATTGGCGATTTAATCCCGCTCGCCCAAGTGAATGGTTTTTTGGTGTTAAGAAATACGGCTTTTATTTTTAATAAGATGTTGGCTACTTGTTTCATATTACTTCCCTAAAAACTCTTTCTTGATCCTTTGATATGCTTTCAACGGATCTTTATCTTTAGTAATTGCTCGCCCAACGACAATGTAGTCCGCTAAGTTGTTCCGCGCTTGTAGTGGTGTAACCACTCGAGCTTGGTCATCATGCTCACTTGATAATCTAATTCCAGGCGTAACCGTAATTAAATTGTTGCTGATCTTCTTTTTAATGAATTCAGATTCCAATGCAGAACACACAACTCCATACACTCCTGCCTCTAAAGCATTAACAGCGTAGTGGTTTACTACATCGTTCATTTTGTGCTCAATCATTAATTCTTTTTCTAACATTGACTGATTGGTTGAAGTTAATTGAGTTACGGCTAATATTTTTGTCAAACTACCTTTGGCAGCTTTCACTGCAGCCCGCATCATCGTATTACCACCGGCGGCGTGTACTGTAATAAAATCAACATTTAGCGCAACTAGAGATTTAACGCCTTGCTCAACGGTATTTGGAATGTCGTGTAGTTTTAGATCTAAGAAGATATGAAATCCTTTGTCAATTAATTTATTAATTAATTCTACTCCAGTGGCATAAAATAACTGATATCCAATTTTTAAGAAAGGATTTTCGTTTTTGAATTGATCTAAAAACTTACATAGTTCTTCTTTCTTACTAAAATCGCAAGCAATAATTACATCTTTAGCCATATTAACCTCTATTCGCCTTCCCCACAATATCTTTTAGTGAATCAATGTGATACTTCTTCATTTGTTTTGGTAAATCATTAATGATTTCCACACAGGCATATGGATTCACTAAGCATTCTGAACCAATTTGCACTGCTGAAGCTCCTGCCAACATCATTTCGATTACATCATTAGCACTACTAATTCCGCCAACACCAATAATCGGGATGTTAACTACTTTATGACATAGATAAACAGCTCGTAGTGCAATCGGTTTA
>JAISKE010000057.1 GCA_031261045.1 Mycoplasmataceae bacterium
TTACGTGCCAAAATTCAAAAACTAGATGCTATAACTGATTCACACATTTGTAAAATGACATTACAATTTGGCGTATGTTCTGATAATAATAGAGACGACGTTCTTTGAAGTAACATTAATGATCAAGAAAAAAGTGATGGAGTTCTTAATTTTGATTTAGTTATTAATGATATCAACCAAATGTCATACATCGCTCAACATACATACTATCCTGATAAATTATCGCCAATTTCTATTAACATGAGCCCAACAGCACTCGCAGATGGTAATATTGTTTATGGTAATGATTCCAAGGACTTGCGAACAAAGCTTGATACTATTATTGATGCTCATTTTCCTGGGCAAGACAGAATTGATTGAAAAAATGATGCAATTTATTTTACTAGAGATAATTTATCAGATTTTACAGGACTAAAAGTTCCCGAGGAATTTATCAATGATTTTAACTTAAATCAACAGCTTCACACAAATCAACAAATAGTTTTAAAGGCATCATACTGTAATTTCAATGATAATTTCTTATCATTAAATTGATGTTACGTTGATAAAACAGACAATGACGATACACAAGGCACCGTTGATAATACATCGTTTAAGGATGTGTGTGATATCCCATGAATTATTAATGGTCAGAAACAAAGCACAATTAATTTAATCTACAATATTTCTGCTGACTTAAAAGCAAAAATTGATTTAGGTAGTGCACTTGTGAACGACATTGATGATATTGTTAATACATTATCTGACGCTGCTCATCTAAGGTATGATGACAATGAAGTAAAGCAAATGTTGGAATTCAACACATCTATCAAAGCAACGCAAATTGTTTTATCGGTTACTGCCACTACCTTTGCCGCTACATTTGCAATTGTCTCCGCACTAGTACCTAACCCTAAAACAATTTTTGACGCAGCTGTTGCTAGCGCCGTTGCGGTTGCTAATGCACTAATAGCTGCTTGTACCATTGTTGAATTTATTAATCAATGGAATACTTACAACGATTACGTTGCGTTTGTAAATGATCTGAAGAAGATCCAACCACAATTAGACTTATGTGAAACGGTTGCTAACGAAATACGGGGTACATTAGCCGACCCTAATTGTGCGTATGGCAGTAAAAAAATAGCTGCCGAAAAGATTATGAAAGCTGTTAATAATAATTTAGCACCCGTATTTTCCAATGTTATTAATGATTGTTACACTCTAGACGATGATCAAAAGCTTGATTTTTTAAAAGTTATCAATATAACCTCTGATGTTGATAATGAACAGCCAACAGAAGATGATATTGAGAATATGGAAATGAAGGGGTTTGCGTATACAAGCGTTGCAGATTCGTTCATTACCAACGCAGTTCAATATGGCAATCTAATAGAAGCGCAATTGTACGCATTTGGTATTACATCAATTTTCACATATTCGAGTGATAGTCACACGAATGATTTAGCTGAAACAATCAAAAATTGAGCGAGTAAAGTTAAGACACTTGGTTCCTGACTACAAGATATAAAATGAGTAAATGCAATATTACCATTACATAATTGAGCAATCGACATTGCAAATTGTGCTGAAAAAATTGCTGACGCACAAGCCAAAATTAATAAATTAAAGGATTTAATAAACGAAGCCCGCAACATTGAAGCATCTAGTAAATTAGTGAATGATACCGGCATCACCGTTGAAGGCTTAAATGCTATTATCGGTGTAACGACATTTTTTATAAATGAAGCCCTTAGAATCATTTCACATATAGTCAACAGTTGCTGATAATATCTTAATTAAACTTAATAGTGGCAATGCCCAAAGAAATATCTGGCTCACGTCGGATATTTTTTTCATAAGTGGTAATAAAGATTTCGCAAGTCAAAGAAATATTACCGTTAATTAAATGCCCACCCTTGCAAGTACAAGTTTCATCACTAACAATGATATGCGCGTGAGCAAATGGTTTATTGTCCTTTAAAACAACATTACCTAATAATGAAATTATTTCTAAATCACCAGTCAAAGTATGATTGTTATATTTTTTGCTTGCCTTATCAAAGATACCAATGGTAACTTTAGCCACTGCTCCAATAGCCTCAAATGAGGCGTTATTAATTTTTTCATCATTACAAAAACTAGTAATTGAAGTAATTATTTCTTCGTTTTTATCTAAGATTAAACAATAATGATTTTGATCTAATTTGGTATGTCGCATATAAGTTATTATAAAAACAAAAAACTTCCGTTACAGAAGTTTGTTTTAATCAATGATATCTTCAGAGAGTTTAATCGTCAAATAGTTCTGCATGTGAACCGGTATCTACTAAATAAAGTATCGAACCGACCACGGCATATATTAATAATCAATCATCGCTAACTTCTACTATATGACATTCTCTAAAGTTAGATCATGGCCCATGTAGAGCATGATCGCGATATTTGTGATTTAATTTATGCCCACTTGCTAAAATTAAAACTACCTGATCTAAAGCAACAATATCGGCGTGGTATTTTTGTTGGCAGACTTTATAACTTAATAAATACTGACGAGACTGCTCTATTCGATACAAGATAACTTCATCTCTGCTAAAGCAACGTGTACGGATTTCCCTTTATTTTTTTGTTTAATCATCGCGTTGGTTTCAGTCATTGCATTCATTAATCGACTACTTGGTTGACTATTTTTTTTCATTATCTTTGCTCCTATCACATTATAAGATATTAAAAAAATAAAGATACCAAGTAATCAAACAAAAAAACTTCCGTTACAGAAGTTTGTTTTGATCAATGGTGGCTTCGGAGGGATTTGCACCCCCCACACACGGATTTTCAGTCCGTTGCTCTACTACCTGAGCTACGAAGCCATTATGGCGGTCTCGACGGGAGTTCAACCCGTGTCTTCCCCGTGACAGGGGGAAATAATGAGCGTTATACCACGAGACCGTGGTTGCGGAGGCTGGATTTGAACCAACGACCTTCAGATTATGAGCCTGACGAGCTACCAAGCTGCTCTACTCCGCGATATGGCGGACAATGAGGGATTCGAACCCCCGCGCGTCTTGCGACGCCTCTCGGTTTTCAAGACCGAACCCTTCAGCCACTTGGGTAATTGTCCATTATGTGGCATTCGGTTAT